>JBDSIC010000452.1:0-2986 GCA_039918195.1 Mucilaginibacter sp. | reverse complement strand
CAAAATCAAGGTTAAGGGCTTCCTGGTTTTTTTGCTGGCTTTGGTTTACCCTGCGCTCAAATTTTTGAGCGCGGTTTTCGCCTGCAGGGGCTTCTGCTTCCGCAGCGTCAGCTTGTCCTTCCTGGCTGTCCTGTTGTTCAGCAACCGGTGCAGCAGGTTGTGCAACTTCTTCTGCTTCCTCGGTAGCGGGTGTTTCGTCATCTTCAACGTCAAACAACCGGGTATCGTCAAGCGGCACTTCAGTCCTGCGGGCAGGTGCCGGCGATTTTATAGTACGTATCCTTTTACGGGTCCTTTCGCCGCTTTCGGCAGCTTCAGGAGCATTTTTTTCACTGTAGTTTTGTTCGATAGCGTTTTGCTGTGCACGGGCGGCCTCAATCAGTTCCTGCTGTTCCGTAATACGGCTTATCAGCAGTGGCTTCCTAAGTTCATCAGCTTCGCTTATCCCTAAACTTTTTGCAATTTCGCGCAACTCCGAAACGAGTTTGTCGTTCAATTCAATAGTATCAGACATGATTTGGATTATAGTTCAAAAGACTTATTTTGTTTGAAAGAGTGTTATCCTGCATCCCCTGCAGCATCAATACTAAACCTTGTAAATGTTGAGTAAAATATAAGAAGGAATTTTAAATTATTTCTTTAGTGCAAGAAAAATCCAAAAGGAAAACATTGCAATTCTACCTAAATAATTTCATATTTCAAATTAATAAAAATATTTATCCCCTATCACACCAACACTTAAGCTTATTTTTAGTTTTTTTGACATTAAATTAATATTTCATGATTTCGCGCAGCCAGCTTATTACCCAGATCAAACAGAAACGCTCCTTTTTATGTGTAGGCCTTGACACAGATATTAACAAGATACCCGAGTTTTTAAAGGAATACCCCGACCCGATACTGGAGTTTAATAAGCGGATAATTGACGCTACTGCCGACCTTTGCATAGCTTACAAACCCAATGCCGCCTTTTACGAAAGCCGCGGTGTAAAGGGCCTGCAAAGCCTCATCAGCACCTGGGAGTATATACCGAAAAACATATTAAGTATTATAGATGCCAAGCGCGGCGACATTGGCAATACCTCAGATATGTATGCCCGCGCGTTTTTTGACGAGGCTGCTTCAGGGATGGGCTTTGATGCTATTACTGTTACACCTTACATGGGCAACGACAGTGTTACGCCATACCTTAAATATGATGGTAAATGGATCATTCTGCTGGCCTTAACCTCATCTGCAGGCAGTAAGGATTTTCAGTATTTGGAAACACCTGACGGGCACCTTTACGAAACCGTTATAAAAACCGCCAATACCTGGGCTGGTGCCGACAGGCTGATGTTTGTGGTTGGCGCGACCAAAAGCACCGAATTTATTGATATACGGAAACATGCCCCCGATAACTTTTTACTAGTACCCGGCGTTGGCGCGCAGGGCGGCAGTTTAGAAGACGTATGCCAGTATGGTATGACTAAAGACTGCGGCCTTATAGTCAACTCATCGCGTGGCATTATTTATGCCGATAGCACCGAAAACTTTGCCGAAGCCGCACGCGCCGAAGCCCTGAAGCTGCAACAGCAGATGGAAGAGGAGTTGGTGAAGGCGGGGGTGATATAACCCCACCCAACCCTCCCCAAAGGGGAGGGCTAAAAGAGGCTTAAAGTCTCCCCTTCGGGGAGATTTAGAGGGGTTTTATTTCTCCTTCAATAGAATCATCAAACGTTTTACCGATAATAGCGCCGGCTATTTGTTTAACAAAGGCGATGGCGTTGCCGTGTTTGTTATCCCAGTAATAGCCTTGTGTCGGCGATACCTTTATCACGCTGATACGCGGGTCATCTTTGCCTTCGGTAAACCATACTTTAAGTATCGGCTCCCACAGTTCATCAATGATCTCTTTGTCCTCGGTTATTTCGGCTATGCCGTAAATGTTTAAAAAGCCCGAGTAGTGCGAGCTTTGAAAAAGCAGCTGTACCATTGGGTCAACGGCTATCTCGGCATTCTTGTGACTGTCGTTAGCACTCAGGAACCACAGGTCGCCATTGTCGTCAATTTTTTGGGGCGACATGGGGCGGGTAGAAAAAGGCAGCCCTGATTTGATATTGCTGCAAAAAAAGCATGACTCGGCTTTTCCGGCCAGTTCCTTTAACTTTTTCCAGGCTTCGTTGCCTTCTAAATTCTCTAAATTATCTTCGGGTTGATTTGCATTAATGCTGTCCATAACAATTTTTATAATGTGTAAATGATATATGAATAACCATCCATTATTTATATTGTTGGACTTGAAATTAACTTTATTGAAATTTTATTAATTAGAGTGGGATGTTGTGGGGCTATTAAACACCAAACATGATCCTGCGCTCCGGGAACTTTGTAGCATAAACCGCTACCATATTGCGGATATAATCGTTACCCGGGTAGGGGGTGAGGTAGGTCTTTAATTGCTGTACGCTATCGGCATTAAAAAAGTGCGAGATATAGCCCATGCCATAAAAGCGCCCTTTTTCTATCAATATACAGCTATGCTCGTCGCCGGTGCGGCCTTCATCGCGTATAGCGAAGGTTGGCAGTGTGTCACTAAGCGAGTTGATCGCGGTGTTTACTTTTTCGTTGTATTGGTCGGGGTTTATAACACCGTTACAGGCGCAATTTTCTGCATGGATGCTGTTGCAAACCGCAGTATTTTTTTGAACAAAGCAAAGTTTGGGGCACAACTCAAAAGTATATATCAGTTTATTCAACAAATTATAACCCTCCAGCATAGTGTTGCAGGTATACAACGGCGACTGGTACTTGCGGTGCTTATCAACCGCCAGCCTGACGTAGCCGCGCTGGTCGATATAATCATACAGGGCATAAGCATGCTCAAAGCGCTTTAACGAGCGGTTGTATTTTGGCCACAGTCGTTTTATCTCTACGGCTTCCAGCACAAAGGCTATAAGCTCCGTGCCACATACCTGGAAGGTGATGTTATGGATATTGCGTAAAA
>JBDSIC010000451.1:0-7781 GCA_039918195.1 Mucilaginibacter sp. | reverse complement strand
AACTATGATGTGGCTTCGGAATGTATCACCCTGTTAAAAAATAACGACGGGATACTTCCGCTGGCAAGTGGTAAAAAAATACTGGTAGCCGGGCCGTCGGCCAACTCTATGCGTGCGCTTAACGGTGGCTGGTCGCGCAACTGGCAGGGCGATAACAGTGATGAAACCGAAAAAGGTAAAAGCACTATTTTAGAAGCCATACAGCAAAAATTTGGCGCAGGTAATGTTACCTATGCCGAAGGCGCAAGCTTTACCGAAATAAAAGATATTGATAATGCCGTTAAGCAAGCCGCTGCCGCAGATGTAATTGTATTGTGCATCGGCGAGAATAGCTATACCGAAACACCGGGAAATATAGAGGACCTAACACTATCAGCTCCGCAGCTTGAACTGGCCAAAGCACTGGCTAAAACAGGCAAGTCTATTGTTTATGTATTAACGGAAGGCCGTCCGCGCGTGCTATCAGCTATCGAGCCATTAAGCAGTGCCGTACTGCACACTTATTTGCTGGGTAACGAAGGCGGCAGGGTAGTGGCCGATGTGTTGGCGGGTGCAATAAACCCAAGTGGTAAATTGCCCTATACTTACCCGCGCCATCCCAACAGCCTGTTAAATTATTATCATAAATATACCGAAACCTTAAAGTTTGACGAAGTTGCCGGTTATAACCCGCAATGGGAGTTTGGCTTCGGGTTAAGCTATACTGCTTTTAAGTACAGTAATTTAAAACTAAACACAACTACTTTAACTGCCAATGCGCCTGTTACTATTACTGCTGATGTTACCAATACGGGCAAGGTTGCCGGTAAGGAGTCGGCGTTGCTGTTTGTGAGCGACCAGGTGGCATCTGTTACACCGGAGGTTAAACGCCTGCGTGGTTTCAGCAAAATTGAACTGCAGCCCGGCGAAACAAAGCAGGTTAGCTTTACGTTGGACAGCAAAGCACTTTCCTTTATTAACCTCGACCTGCAAAGAGTAACTGAGCCGGGGGATTTTATATTGACAATAGGCGGCCTTTCAGCAACGTTTAAATACCAATAACCAACATATACCGTGAGAAAAATCATCAGCCTTTTTATATCATCCCTATTATGTGTAACAGCGGCTTACAGCCAGGGCAATAACTATGTACAGGATTACACCAAGTATGCCGGCCTTGCCTTAACGCCGCCAATGGGCTGGAACAGCTGGAACAAATTTGCCTGTAATGTTGATGAAAAAATGATAAAGGAAATAGCCGATGCCATGGTGGCTTCGGGCATGAAGGATGCCGGGTATACCTATATCAATATAGATGATTGCTGGCATGGCGACCGCGATAGTTTGGGCTTTATTCACCCGAATGCAAAACGATTTCCTTCGGGAATGAAGGCGCTGGCTGATTATGTGCACAGTAAAGGATTGAAGATAGGTATCTACTCAGATGCCGGTTCACAAACCTGCGGCGGACATCCCGGTAGCAGGGGCTTTGAAGCCCAGGATGCAAAATGCTATGCAAGCTGGGGTGTTGATTATCTTAAATTTGACTGGTGCAATACCGAAGGCCTGAACGCTGAAGGGGCTTATAAAACCATTGCCGCCGCGTTAAAAAGGGCCGGGAGGCCAATGGTATTAAGCATTTGCGAGTGGGGCAACAGCAAGCCGTGGACCTGGGCCTCAAATGTTGGGCACCTATGGCGCACTACCGGCGATATTTTTAACTGTTTTGATTGTATTGAAGACCACGGTAGCTGGAAGTCATGGGGTGCCATGCAGATACTGGACAAACAGGATGGCCTTCGTCAATATGCCGGGCCGGGCCACTGGAATGACCCGGATATGCTGGAAGTAGGCAATGGTATGATATATAATGAAGATAAAGCCCACTTTGCCATGTGGAGCATGATAGCGGCACCCTTAATTGCCGGTAACGACCTGCGCAGCATGAGCAAAGAAACCATATCAATTTTAACCAATAAAGAAGTGATCGCGGTTAACCAGGATTCGCTGGGCGTGCAGGGTTTCAGGCATAGCGTTGCCGATAGCGTGGAAACCTGGTTTAAACCCCTTAAAAATGGTGACTGGGCGGTTTGCTTTTTAAACAGGAGCAAGGCCGCAAAGACATTAGCCATCAACTGGGCCGACCTCGCGCTTACTGACGAGCTGTCAAAAACTACACTCGATACAAAAACCAAAGTTTATAACCTGCGGGACCTGTGGCTGAAGAAAAACACGGGTAATACCAAAAAGCCTGTTAAAGCCACCATCCCGGGCCATGACGTATTGATGTTCAGGCTGTCGCGAAGCTAAATCGCCTGCATCAAATACCCTGAATTTAGTACCATAATATGGTAAAAAAGGATTATTCCAATGGCATCCTGTGCTCTAAATTTGATTTAATTAATAATCTGCCAAAATAATATGACTGTACTACGCCCAATGCTGTTATGCCTTTGCTTTATGTTGTGCTTCGCCGGCTTTACCGCCAAGGGCCCGCAAATAACCGTAAAGGATGGCCGTTTTTTTTGTAAAGGCAAGCCTTATTATTACATAGGGGCCAACTACTGGTACGGCAGCCTCCTCGCCATACAAAGCGACCCTGCCGCGGGCAAGGCCCGGCTGATAAAGGAACTGGATTTTTTAAAAAGCCGGGGCGTTAATAACTTGCGCGTACTGGTAGGTAGTGAGGGTGCAGGTAAGATAAACGGCGTTGACCGCGTTACACCGGTTTTACAACCTGAAAAAGGTGTTTTTAACGACGATATTTTAAATGGGCTTGATTTTTTCCTGTTTGAAATGGGCAAACGCCAAATGTATGCCGTGCTGTATTTAAGTAATAACTGGGAGTGGAGCGGCGGCTTTTTGCAGTACCTGAACTGGAATGGCCAGCTTGACCTTGCCGCCATGCAACCCAAAATGACCTGGGACGCGCAACGCGACTTTACCAGCAAATTTTATACTTGTGAACCCTGCATGCAGGACTATAAAAAGCAGGTAGACCACATATTTAAACACGTAAGCAAATACACCAATAAAACCTACGCCGCTGAACCGGCTATAATGGCTTGGGAACTGGCTAACGAACCCCGCCCTATGCGCTCAGAAGCGGTGCCGGCTTATAAAGCGTGGACCGCGTCTACGGCATCTTACATCAAATCACTTGATAAAAACCATTTGGTTACGCTGGGGACGGAAGGTATAATGGGTACCGAAGAATCGGCGGAGTTATTTACGGAAGTAAACGCCCATGCACAGGTAGACTACCTGACACTGCATGTTTGGCCAAAAAACTGGGGCTGGTTTGCCGATACCAGTATAGTGAAGGACCTGCCTTCTGTAATAAGTAAGACAAATGACTATATAGAAAAACACGTAGCCATAGCTAATCAGTTAAACAAACCATTGGTAATTGAAGAGTTTGGTTTGCCCCGCGACGGGCACTCTTTTGATGTTGCGCAAAGCACGAAGATGCGCGACAGCTACTATACTTCGGTGTTTGATATGCTGTTAAAAAGCCGGAAGGATGAGGGGAAGATAGCAGGCGCTAACTTCTGGGCGTTTGGCGGTACGGCAAGGCCGGTGAAAGGGCAGCTGTTTTGGAAGTACGGCGACCAGTTTATGGGTGACCCGCCACAGGAAGAGCAGGGACTGAATACCGTTTTCGATAGCGATAGCAGTACCTGGCAGATCATCAAAAAATACACCACTTTATTAAAATAATGCTTTTAGCATCAACCAATATGAAAAAGCATCAGCTACTCAGTTTTATTTTAACATTTTTGGCTTGCCCGGTTATGGCCCAAACTGTACAGGTATCTGATAAGCAGGCGACGAAAGAAACGGTGAACCTGTTCAATAACCTTGATAAGCTGCGTGCTAAAGGGTATTTAGTTGGCCACCAGGATGATTTGGCTTATGGCGTTAACTGGAAGTATAAGGCGGGCAGAAGTGATATAAAAGATATGACTGGCGATAACCCAGCCGTGTATGGCTGGGAGTTGGGAAATATAGAAGTTGATTCGGACGTGAATTTGGATACGGTGCCTTTTAATAAGATGAAGAGTTATATCCGGGAAGGGTATGAGCGAGGTGCAGTCATCACCATCAGTTGGCATGGCGATAACCCGATGACGGGAAAATCTGCTTGGGATCCTGCACCTGGAAGCGTATTTTCGGTTTTGCCCGGGCAAAAAAGCCATGCGGTGTTTGTAAAGCAATTAGACAAAGTAGCGGCTTTTTTGGCTGATTTGAAAGATAGTCAGGGCAACCCTATACCCATCCTGTTTCGCCCATTTCATGAGTTAACGGGCAACTGGTTTTGGTGGGGGACCAATGGCAATACCCCTGGCGAATTTAAAATGATGTTCAGGTTTGCAGTGGATTACCTGCGTAACAAAAAGAACCTGCATAACCTGTTAATTGGCTACAACACCGGCGGCGAGTTTAAAAACAAAGACGAATTTTTACAGCGTTACCCCGGTGATGACGTGGTGGATATTGTGAGTTTCGATACCTATGCAAAAGGTAATCCTGAAACCGACACCGGCTTTATTTCCGACTTGAAGCTTCATTTAAACATAATAGAACAGGTAGCCAAAGAACATGGTAAAGTGTCCGCAATTGGCGAGATAGGCTTTAACCAAATTCCGTACGGTACATGGTTTACCAAAATTTTATCGCCTGCATTACAGGGGCACAACTTTGCCTACCTGTTGTTCTGGCGTAATGCCGGCTATAAAGCTAATGATAACGCGAGTGAATATTATGTGCCCTATAAAGGCCACCCTGCTGAAGCTGACTTTGTAAAATACTACACCCTGCCGCAAACGCTTTTTGAAAAAGAAGCTGCAGCTTTACAATTATATAAATAATATAAAGATGAGATCAATTGCATTTATATCAACGGTTTTATTAAGCATGATGGCTGCGATATCAGTTTATGCTCAAAAAACCTATACCATTACTTCGCCGGCTAATAATATATCGGTAACAGTAAAAGCCGGGGCTAAATTAGAATGGCAGGCAAGTCTGAACGGTGGTATGGTAATAGCCCCCTCGATAGCTTCCTTAAGGCTAAGCGGTAATGAAGTACTGGGCGAAAATATAAAAGTCGCTTCAGCAAAAACAGTAAAGGTTAATAGCAGCTTTACAGCTAACAATTATAAAAAGAAAACTGTAATTGATAATTACACCCAGTTAACCCTTGCCTGTAAAGGCGATTATGCGGTTATTTTCAGGGTGTATGATGATGGGGTGGCTTACCGATTTACCACCAACCGTAAAAAAGGCATAACCGTCACCGGCGAAGAGGCAAACTTTAATTTTGCGCAGGACCATAAAACATTTATACCCTATGTGCGGGAGCCGCGTAAAGCCGGCGACCAATTCCTGTCATCATACGAGGCTTTGTATGACGAGCGGCCGCTGTCAGGTTTTTTTAAAGATTCACTGGCATTTTTGCCCATTTTGGTTGACTTGGGTAACGGCGCTAAGGTTGGTTTATTAGATGTCGGCCTTGAAAATTACCCGGGCATGATGCTGCAAAAAGGCACCGGTGATTTTAGTGTTAAGGCTACATTTGCGAAATATCCGCTTAAAACCATACCGGGGGGCTATAACTTTTTTAATGCCATAGTAACGGAACGGGCAGATTATATCGCCATGACTAAAGGCATAAACAGTTTTCCGTGGCGGGCAGTTATCATCGCGCCGGACGATAAGGCGTTGCTGAATAATGACATGGTTCAAAGACTGGCTGAGCCGTCGCGCCTTGCCGATGTATCGTGGATAAGACCCGGTAAGGTGGCCTGGGATTGGTGGAACAACTGGAATATATCTAAAGTTGATTTTAAAGCAGGCGTAAATACCGAAACATATAAGTATTACATCGATTTCGCATCGGCTAATAAGCTGGAATATGTGATACTGGATGAGGGCTGGAGCGACCCTGTTGACCTGAAGAAGATCAGCCCCAAAATAGACTTGCAGGAAATTATCGATTACGGAAAGAAAAAAAATGTAGACATCATCCTGTGGGCCTCGTGGCGCGGGGTTGATGTTGATATGGAAGGCTCGTTTGCCCAATATTCAAAAATGGGGGCAAAGGGCTTTAAAATAGATTTCCTCGACCGCGACGACCAGGTGATGACCAACTCCACCTATTTAATTGCAGAAAAAGCGGCTAAATATCATTTGCTGGTCGATCTGCATGGCGTGTATAAACCGGACGGTTTGCAGCGCACTTATCCCAACGTAATTAACTACGAGGGTGTGAGAGGTCTCGAAAATGCTAAATGGGCCGTTGCTGATGATGTGCCGCGTTATGATGTTTCCATCCCCTTCATACGTATGCTTGCCGGGCCTTTGGATTATACGCCGGGCGCTATGCGCAACGCGATAAAAGAGAATTTCCGCGCTATTGGGTCGAACCCGATGAGCCAGGGCACGCGCTGCCATCAGCTGGCCATGTACGTGGCATTTGAAGCGCCACTGCAGATGCTGGCCGATAATCCTACCGCCTACATGAAAGAGCAGGAATCGACAGATTTTATCAGTAAGATACCAACCACGTTTGATGAGACTGTGGCGCTGGACGGTAAAGTTGCGGAATACCTGGCGATAGCAAGAAAAAAAGGGGATACCTGGTATGTTGGCGCCATGAGTAACTGGGATGGCCGCGATATGAATATTGACCTGTCCTTTCTGCCGGCGGGTAATTACGAGGCCGAAATATTTAAAGACGGCGTAAACGCTGACGGGGAAGCTACCGATTATAAAAAAGAAATTATTAAAGTATCAGCCGCAACTAAGCTGAAGATACATATGGCTAATGGCGGTGGCTGGGCCGCCCGTATATACCCGGTTAAATAATGTTTAAGTTTTTTTCAAATTCAGTTGTGTTGATTTCGCTGGCATTAACGGTGGCCTGGGGATACCCTGCCACCGCAGGCCAGCCCTCGTTTTACAAGGCCTCAGATAAAAATTTTCAATATTTTGGCAGGATAGATTTTTCACACAGCGAGTTGCCGCGCTATTGGGCGGCGGGTGTTTATATCAAGGCAAATTTCTCGGGCACCTCATGCCAAATTGTAATTAATGATGAGGTGATCTATGATAAGGACCATAACTATATCTCTATAATTGTTGATAACCTGCCGGTTAAACGTATTAAACTAACGCAAAAGCGTAATGTAATAACAGCAGCCACCGGCCTTGCCGATACAAAGCACACCATCACTATTTGTAAGGCGACTGAGTCGGGTATAGGCTACCTTGAGTTTGTGGGCATGAGTTGTAAAAAGCTATTGCCGGCAAGCCCTAAACCGGTACTCAAAATGGAGTTTATCGGTAACTCTATCACCTGCGGTACAGGCAGCGACACCAAAGAAATTCCCTGCGATAGCGGCACCTGGTACGACCAGCATAATGCCTATATGAGCTACGGGGCATTGACCGCCCGCGCATTAAATGCACAATGGCACCTTTCATCAGTATCGGGCATCGGCCTTACCAAAAGCTGCTGCGGGATGGACGTAGTGATGCCTGATGTGATGGATAAAATTAACATGCGTGCCAATACCATTAAATGGGATTTTAAGAAATATCAACCCGATGTGGTGACGGTATGCCTGGGCCAAAATGATGGTATTGTTGATTCCGCGCTTTTCTGTTCGGCTTACGTGAAGTTTGTTGATACACTGCGGTTAAATTATCCCAAAGCAACGGTAGTTTGTTTAACCAGCCCTATGGCCAGCCCCGAATTGGTAGCTGTTCAAAAGAAATACTTAACCGCTATAACAGGA
>JBDSIC010000450.1:0-7931 GCA_039918195.1 Mucilaginibacter sp. | reverse complement strand
ACCTTTGTGCTGGATATACTCGGCTTAAAAAATGAGCACGCCGAAAACGAGGAACTGCCAAAAGTGCTGGACTTTATTGTTAACCTGCGCAATGAAGCCAAAAGCGACCGCGACTATGCTACATCTGATAAAATACGCGATGGTTTGCAAAAAATAGGTTTCCAGTTAAAGGATGGCAAGGAAGGTACTACCTGGAGCAAAGTTTAAACTGAGTATTAAATATTGCACGATATATATTAATATTGTACCTTTTACGTTTACAATGCAGGGTTACTTTACATTGCAAAAACAGTAAATTAGCTGTGAATCACCATTATATGAAAAAAATATTATCCGCTGTTACTATCTTAATTGCCTGCCAAACATCAGTATTTGCACAAAAACCCGCACTTGCAGAAGTAAAAACTGTACTAAGTGCTGAAGAAAATTTCAACAAATCAGTGGCAAAAAAAGGTATAAAAGATGCTTTTTTATCTGTAGCCGATATAGAGGGAATTGTTTTTAAGCCCAATGCGGTTAAAATAATCGACTTTTACAGCAACATTACTAAACAGCCCGGCAATTTAAGCTGGGAGCCTAAGTTCGCCCGTATATCGGCAAATGGCGACCTGGCCTTTACAGCCGGGCCATATATTTATCATAGTGGCAATAAGGAAGACGATAAGGTATACGGCCAATATGTGTCGGTATGGCGGGCAGATGCGGATAATAAGCTAAAACTACTGCTGGACCTTGGTATCCAGCACCCCGAACCGGAACATGAAATAATTACCGATTTTAAAGAACCCGATTCGGCTAAATTAAGCATGCCGAGTAAAGATCCGTTCAGCGGGAAAAATTTGATATTACTTACTGATAAATCATTTAACCAGGCGCTTACCCGCTCTGTAATAGGCAGCTATAAAGAATTTTTAAGTCCCGAAGGCCGTTACTATTTCCCGGGATTTGAGCCAATGACAGGGCAGGACCAGGTAATGCGCTTTGTTGAGAACCAGTCACTTGATATTACGGCCATTACCATTAACGCCGGCCGCGCGGCCAGTAACGACCTGGCTTACAGCTATGGCACAGCCCGCATAAAAAAAGGCGACATCGTAAGCAATTTTAATTACGTACGCATTTGGGAAATAGATAAAACCTTTAAATGGAATATGCTACTGGAAATATATTCGGCAGTGGAGAATGAATAATTGGTCATTGGTCACCCGTCATTAGTCATTAGTGGCTAACAATGTACGATAGTCCATAAGCAAAGAGCGCGTAGCATCAAAACTACGCGCTCTTTTCATACCTTAATTATCCATTTCAAAATGACGACTGACCAATGACTAAAACAGCTGCCCTATAATATCATTAGCTGTCAATCCTTCCGCCTCGGCATGATAGCTGCGTACAATGCGGTGGCTTAATATGGGTTTGGCTATGGCCTGTACATCCTCAATATCGGGTGAATATTTCCCGTTGATCACGGCGTGACATTTGGCACCTAATATCAAAAACTGCGATGCGCGTGGCCCTGCGCCCCAGTTAAGCAAACGTTTTATCTGCGGGGTAGAAAACTCACCGTCGGGCCGGGTTTTGGCAACCAGCTTTACCGCGTACTCCAGTACGTTATCGGCAACGGGTATATTACGCACTAATTGCTGAAAATAAGTTATCTGCGCGGCAGTTAAAACGGGCTTCACTTCGGCCTTAAGTGTACCGGTTGTATTTTTCACCACCTGTAATTCTTCCTTGAATGAAGGATAATCAAGCATTACATTGAACATAAACCTGTCCAGTTGTGCTTCGGGCAATGGATAGGTTCCTTCCTGCTCAATGGGGTTTTGCGTGGCTAACACAAAAAATGGCGCAGCCAGTTTATGGGTAATGCCTGCGGCCGTAACCGCTTTTTCCTGCATCGCTTCAAGCAATGCAGCCTGTGTTTTGGGTGGGGTACGGTTTATCTCGTCGGCAAGTATAATGTTGGCAAATACAGGGCCGGGTATAAACTTAAAATTCCGGTCCTCCCCCAATATTTCCGACCCTATGATGTCTGACGGCATCAGGTCGGGCGTAAATTGTATACGTTTAAAATCAAGGTGCAGGGCCTGGGCAACGGTTTGTACCAGCAGCGTTTTTGCAAGTCCGGGTACGCCAACAAGCAGGCAGTGCCCATTACTAAAAATAGATATCAGTACAAATTTTACTACTTCGTCCTGCCCTACTATAACTTTGCCAATTTCGGCACGCAAGTTTTTATAGGCCTGGCATAAGGCATCTGCGGCTTCAACGTCCGACCCGTATTGCATCATTATTCTGTTTTGGCTTGTACTGTAGTGCTGGTTCCCCAACCCTTTAGCTGCGGGCAGGTTGAATATCCCTCATCTACCCTTATAAATGTTTCTTTTCTTCTTCTTTCAAACCACTCACTCACCGCGCGGTTCATTTTAGCCTGGTAAGCGTACTCTTTTAGTTTCGGGAAATCCTTTTCCAAACTGGCTTTATGCGCATCGGTTACCGATTTGAGGTACAATATCTTATAATTCTTCTTATCCTTTTCTGTAAATAATTGCGGTGTAGAAATACTGCCCACTTTCATCGTATCAACCACCAACGCTACCTGCGGGTCAAGCTTATCAGTAGGGATGAATGTGGTGCGGCTTTGTACATCTTCCGCATTCAGCATCATACCCCCGTTGTATTTGGTATCCTTGTTATCCGAATAATAATTGGCAGCGCTTGAAAAATCTATTTTTTTATTGCCCTGCATTAACTTGTAAATACTGTCTGCTAAAGTTTTCGCCCTCGTTAAGCTGGCTTCGGTGGTTGCCGGCACTATCAGGATGTGGCGGGTATGCACCTGCTCACCGCGGCGCTCGATAACCTGTAAAAAATGGAAACCAAAATCGCTTTCAAACACCGGCGATATTTCGCCCGCTTTTAGCCTGAACGCGTATGCTGAAAATTCCTTCACAAATGTAGTACGGTCGGCAAAGCCCAAATCGCCCCCTTCGGGTGCCGAACCGGGGTCCTGCGAATATAAGCGGGCTAATGAGGCAAAATCCTCGCCCTTTTTTATCCGCGCGCGCAGGTCTTCGGCTTTTTGTTTATAAAATGCTTTTTCATCCTTAGTAAGTTTTGGCTGAAAAACTATCTCGCCCACTTCCACCTCTTTATTAAAGGTTGGTAAACTGTCCTTAGGTATACCTTCAAAAAATTTCTTAACATCCTGTGGGGTTACGTTAAGCTTTTCAATTATTTTATCACGCATACGCTGCGCGGTAATTTCTTCCCTGATATCACCGCGTATCTCATCTTTATACTGCAAAACCGAACGGCCCAAAAAGCCTTCCAGTTTATCCTGCCCGCCTGCCCTTTGTATAGATTGGCGCATACGGCGGTCAACTTCGTTATCAACCTCTTCCTCTTTTACCTGTATACTATCAATAATAGCCTGTTGTCCAAGTAATTTCTGGCTTAATAAATTCTGAAGTATCTGGCATTTTATCTCATCGCTTGGCGGGTTGCCTTGGGCCAGGTAGTAAGCATATTTCAACTCAATGTCTGATTGTAATATCGGGTTGTTACCCACAACGCCTGCAATTTTATCAAGCATGCGCGGCTGGGCAAAACCTGCCAGGGTTAGTAACATTAAACTTAAAACTGTAAATCCTATCTTTCTCATGTATCTTAAACTGCTAATTATGCTACGGGTAGCTTTCCGTAAAAAACTACGAATTTCGGTAAAAATTATCACTTATGCCGGTAAAATATATCCGGCCTGTATTATTGTGCTAATATGCTTATAAAGCGTTAAACCGTTTAGTTACTTTTGTTAAAATTTGTTAAAGTGAAAGTTGAAAACCCGGCCGCGTTCCGTTTTATTATGCAGGATGATGTTTACCTGTTAAATGCGGACAAACAATTATTGACAAAACCACAGCCTGAAACTGCCGCGCCCGTTAACGCCCCCGAACCGGTAATTGAAACGCAAAAAGCCATTATTAATTACCTTGGCAAAAATTTAACGCGCTTTTTGGTACAGGTATTTTACCCCGCGCACGATGTGATGAACGACGGCCATTTTGCTGCTTTAGAGAGTACCCTGCAAAGAAAGGGATTAAGCATGGATGATGTGGCCATAGTAAATATTTCTAAATATCCTGATGTATTGTTTGACGAGATAACCGTACAACTGGCCCCGCAAAAAGTTCTGATACTTGGTAATGATGCCAAACCCGCCGGGTTGCCGGCATTGCCTTTCAATACTGCGCAAACCATAGATAACATCGCTTTTCTACACACCTTTAGCTTTGGCGAGATGATGACGAGCAACGAAAACAAAAAAGCTTTTTGGGAACAAGTAAAGAATTTTTAACACCATGAAGTTAGTTTTTGCTACCAATAACCGCCACAAACTGGATGAAGTTGCCGCTAAATTAAAAGGCGGGCTCGAACTTCTTACCCTGGAAGATATTGGCTGCCACGAAGACATTGCCGAAACAGGCGCTACGTTTAAGCAAAATGCATCTATAAAAAGCCGGTATGTTTTTGATGCCTACCAGCTGAGTTGCTTTGGCGATGACAGCGGCCTGGAGGTTGATGCCCTTAACGGCGAACCCGGCGTTTACTCGGCACGCTACGCCGGCAAGCATGGCGACCATGAGGCTAACATCCAAAAGGTTTTGGCCGAGCTTCGGGATAACCCTAACAGGACAGCACGTTTCCGCACAGTGATATCCTTGATATGGGACGGCGAAGAGCATTTTTTTGAAGGCACAGTTGAAGGAACCATCCGCCACGAAAAAAGCGGTACCGGCGGTTTTGGGTACGACCCGATATTTCAGCCCAACGGATATGACATCACTTTTGCCGAAATGACGATGGAAGAAAAGAACCGGATAAGCCACCGCGCACGGGCGATGGACGGGCTGCTAAAGTTTTTGCAGGGGGTTTAAGCCTGCGAAATCAATATTTCAAAACAATATACCCTTTCTGATCCTTCACAACCCCATTGTCTTTATACTGCAGCATATAAAAATACGTGCCTGCCTTTTGCAGCGCATTCGTTATGTTAGAGCGGCCATTGAATAGTTTGCCTTCACTGCCGTAATTCTTAGCCTCATATATCTTTACGCCCCGACTGTTCATCAGCGATAGTTTGTTATCGGCAAAGTTTTCGATACCACTGATGGTAAGCACATCGTTGATACCATCGCCATTGGGTGATATCGCTTTGGTAACAATCGGCTCTTTAGTTATACCGGTTGATGAATTGGTCACGGTTAAAGTGCCCGCTACATAACTAAACTGATAATTACCTGATACCGCACCGCTTACTATAATAGGGTACGTTCCCGGCGGCGATGATAACGTGGCTGTTGTAGTAACAGTAGGTTGCGTGGTTAAGCTATTCTTATTATCAGCATAAACAAACCCATTATAGCTTACACCTAACACCGGGTTAGGCGAACCAGCCACCTTTGTACTATTATTAGCGGTAATGGTTAGTGTTGCTTTTTTAACAACCGTTATTTTCGTGATAGTATTTGTCTGATAAGAAACAAATAAATTTGCTTCGCCCGCAGCTGTTATACGTGTTTTTCCCTTCACCGTTGTTAAAACCGACGAGTTATAGATAGTAACCCCAGGGGCATTATTACCAAAAACATAAAAATCAGGGTCGCCATATGTTTTGTTTACAGGGGCGTTAACAAATTCCGGTGATAACATAGTTACCCTACCGGGCTTAACAGTAACCTCATATTTATTTGACAACGACCAGCCTGTTATTGGATAATTACCCGGCGGAGAATCTTTGGTAGCTGTTGTTGTTATATACATGTTATCAATAACTTTATCGTCATTTACCAAACCTGTAGCAGTATACGAAAACTGAGGCATTGCATTGCCTTGCATGGCATAAACGTCACCTATCCGGGCTATTAATGGCGCTTTATTTACAGTAATAGTAATCTTAGCAGGCGATGCCGCATTATACGCGTCATTACCAACCTGTACCGCGGTAAAAGTAATGGTGCCTGCATTATTAATATGCATTTTATTATTTACCATATCGATAACCCCGGGGTTGGTCTTTGTATCGCTAAATATATGTACCGGCAAGCCTGACGTTGCTGTAATAGCATACGAAAAATCAGCATCGCCATATATAAACGAGGTTTTGGGCACGCTCCATGTGATGATTTGGTCTTGCTTGGGCGGAAGCGGCGTAAAAACCTGAACACCGCCCTGCATATCAAAGTTGTTTGGCAATCCGGCTATCAATGTATTGCCTGTAGCATTTAACGCTATGGCCTGGCTGGTCTCGGTTGTATTACCGGTGGCCCTTGTAAGGTAATCGCTTTGCCGTATCCAAGCATCGTTTTTATTTGTGAATATCCACACCCCACTTGCACCTTCAGTACTTGGGCCGCCAGCGGCTACTGTATTGCCATCGGCACTTATCGCTACCGAAGCGCCCATGTGCTGGTCGTCAGCGTCTGCGGCAAAAAGCCTCGGCCCTTTTTGCGCCCAGGTGGTACCGGTACGGGTGAAAACCCAGGCTGCACCCAAAGAGTTTTGTTCATACCAGCCACCCAGTACAACCGTATTACCATCAGCGCTAAGCGCAACTCCCGAACCCAGCCCCGCTTGATATACGGCATCTGTAGCATGCAGTTTGGGGCCTTGCTGTGCCCAGGTATTGCCACTGCGTATAAAAACACAAGCGGTACCCTGCCAAAAATGACCCTTCCCAAACTTACGCGCACCAACTACAGTAGTCTTGCCATCGGCGCTTATAGCAACCGCGCAGCCAAATTCGGGGTTAGCATCTTCTTGTGTATAAGTAATGTCAGTTGATATTAATTTGAACCCGGTACTCCAGGTGCTATTACTGCGGATAAAAACACAAGCAGAACCGGGCTGGCCTGTAACAATAGTATGGCCATCGGCGCTAACATCAACAGTATACCCCATGCTAGTATTAGCCGGTGGAGTCAATTTAGCACCTTGTTGCGACCATACTCCGTTATTGCGTGTAAATATCCACAAAGCACCTCTATAATTATTGTCTGCGTTGCCCCCTGCTATTACCATATTGCCATCTGCACTTATAGCAACCGAAATGCCCTGGCGTGCCGCACCAACCGCGCCTGTGCCAACTAACTTTGGCCCCTGCTGGGCCCATGCGCCATTTTTACGGGTGTATATATATGCGGCACCTATCCCGTTGTTGTCATTTTCGGCACCTATAATGGCCGTGTTGCCATCGGCGCTTATATCAACGCTGCTGCCTTGCCGGCCCGCGCCTATGCTGCCTGTACCCTGCAAGATGGCGCCCTGCTGCTTGCCGGGGTAAGGCGTCGCGGTAACTTTAAAATGCCCGGATGTAGTTAGCTTACCGCCGGCAGTGGTAATTGATTCGGTTCCGGTAGCTGCGCCGGGCATTACCATAACCACCAGCTTGGTTGCTGTTGACGAAACTATAATGGCGGCCTTCCCGCCTACTATTACCGATGTTGGGTTAGCTAAATTATTACCGTTTACAGTTATCAATGTACCCACCGGGCCCGATGAAGGGCTAAATGAGGTAATAACAGGTGTAGCCGCGTATATAGCAGTCCCGGTAATAATTAATAAGATGAGGGATAACAAAAATTTCGTTCTCATAATGCGATAAGCAAATTAGCTTTAGGTTGGCAACCGGCAAATGCTGTTTAACAGCAATTGCATAACAAATAAACAAAAAATATCACAATATAATGCTGGTCAACGAATTATCTATTGTTAATAGTTTGAATGCAGTGGATGTCCAACTGTTTAATAACTTGTCTCGTCCAGTTTTACTTTCCCTTTAAAGGTCATGAAAACAAAGGTGGTATAGCCTACTACCAGCGGCACGCCTATAGCGGCTACTATCAGCATAATTCCTAATGTTTTTTGTG
>JBDSIC010000449.1:0-6499 GCA_039918195.1 Mucilaginibacter sp. | reverse complement strand
CTCTTTTTCACCCCCTCTTTGCGCAGCAGAGAGGGGGCAGGGGGGTGAGTTGAATCAGGCGCATTGTATATTACAACTGCTCCTTTATCTTGCCCAAAACCCCTTCCAAGTCATCTATTATCTCCTCGTTTTTAAATCTAACAATATTCAAACCTAACTTATTTAACACCTCATCACGATTTTTGTCGTATTGTTTTTTAAATTGATGTACCGGCCCGTCAGCTTCAATAGCCAACCGTGCTTCATGGCAGTAAAAATCTGGAATATAGTACAACGATTTGCCAAATGCTGATAACGCACAAACAGGGTGCTGCCTTAAAAACTTCTTATCACAAAAATTCCGGTTACGCAGTGCTTCCCACAGGGCTATTTCGGCAGGTGTCTGCCTTTTCCTTAATTCCCGGCAAAAATCAATTATAGAAGGCATAGTTAAAGGCTAAAATTACCCACCATTTTAACTCACCCCGTCTTCGCTTCGCTCGACACCCCTCTCTGCTGCGCAAAGAGGGGATTTTATTCTTTCTTACTTCTTCACTTCTTCTTTTCACTCCCCCTCTTTGCGCAGCAGAGAGGGGGGCAGGGGGGTGAGTTGAAAAACAACCGTAAAGTTATGCCGTCAAATATTTAATTTAGCATCGAAAACGAAAATAGGGAGCTTTTTTTAAATGCCAGATATAATTCAACTACTACCGGATGCCGTTGCTAACCAGATAGCAGCCGGTGAAGTAGTACAGCGCCCAGCATCAGCAGTGAAGGAATTGGTTGAAAACGCCATTGATGCCGGGGCCGATAAAATACAACTGATACTGAAAGATGCCGGTAAATCGCTGATACAAGTGATCGACAACGGCTGCGGCATGAGCCTCACCGACGCGCGCATGAGTTTTGAGCGCCATGCTACCTCAAAAATCCGTAAAGCCGACGACCTGTTTGCCATCCGCACGATGGGGTTTCGAGGCGAGGCGCTGGCTTCCATAGCGGCAATTGCGCAGGTAGAACTGAAGACGCGCCGGCACGAGGATGAGTTGGGCACCTGCATTTGTGTGGAGGGGTCGGAAGTGATAAGCCAGGACCCTTGTTCTACCAATACCGGCACCTCCATAGCTGTCAAAAACTTATTTTACAACGTACCTGCACGGCGTAACTTTTTAAAAAGCAACCCGGTAGAGATGCGCCACATCATCGATGAATTTCAGCGGGTGGCGTTGGCCAACCCACAGGTTTTTTTAACCATGCACCACGATGGGCAGGAGGTTTACCACCTACCAGCATCGGGGTTAAAGCAGCGGGTGGTGCATTTAATGGGTAATAATTATAACCAGCGGCTGGTGCCGGTTGAGGAAGATACCACCATCATCAGGCTGCATGGCTTTGTGGGCAAGCCCGAGTTTGCCCGTAAAACCCGTGGCGAACAGTTCTTTTTTGTGAATAACCGCTTTATCCGCGATGCCTACCTGAACCATGCTGTGCTTACCGCGTTTGATGAATTGCTGCCGGATGAAAGCTTCCCGCTGTATGTACTGTTCATTGACATCGACCCGGCAAAAATCGACATCAACGTACATCCCACAAAAACAGAGATAAAATACCAGGATGAGAAAGCCATTTATGCCATTATACGCTCGGCCGTAAAGCGCGCGCTGGGCAAATACAACATCACCCCTACACTTGACTTTGACCAGGAGAACAGCATTGGCCACCTTATTACCGAAAAGCCATTGGGCGAAATAGTGCAGCCGACCATTGCCTTTAACCCTGATTTTAACCCCTTTGCCGCCGAGAAAAGGGTAGAGCGCGAGATACCATTTTTACGCAATACCGGCGAGCAACGGTCGGGCGGAATACCCCAAAACTGGGATACGCTGTACCAGATAAGCAAACGCGAAACGGTTATACAGCAGGAGATGCACGAAGAAAAAGGCATTTCGGTAGATGAGCAGGACATAAATAAATCAAGCGAGCGACAGCTGTTCCAGATACATAATAGGTTTATCCTGTCGCCAATAAAGTCGGGCCTTATGCTCATTAACCAGCAATCGGCACACGAGCGTATTTTGTACGAGCGTTTTTTGGTTCAGCTGGAAAATCATTCGGGGTTGAGCCAGCAAAGTTTATTCCCGCAATCGGTTACACTAAACAGCAGCGATTTTGAGTTACTAAGAGAGCTATTGCCTGATATAAGGGCGCTGGGCTTTGATATACGCGAATTTGGTAAAAACACGGTAGTTGTAGAGGGTATACCTGCCGACATTAACAACGTGGGCGAGCATGAACTGTTAGAGCATTTACTGGAAGGTTTTAAAAACAACCAAGCCATTTTAAAGTTAAACAAGCGGGATAACCTTGCCCGTTCGCTGGCACGCAACGCGGCGATAAAGGCAGGCACCAAACTATCGCTGGAAGAAATGAATTTACTGATAGACCAGCTGTTTGCCTGCCAGATGCCTAACCTGGCGCTAAATGGCAAGCCGGTTATCAGTACCTTTACTATGAATGAATTATTAGAACGATTTGAAAAATAGTCCGCAGGACTAAAATACACTTAGATGCAATCACCTTTAGCAAATATATCGCCGGTCGTAAAAAACCTGCTCATCATTAATGTTATAGTATACATTGCAATGTGGGTCTTACCTGGCCTGAATTTAGTCAAAAACTTATCTGCATTTTACTTTGACGGGCCACTATTTCAATTTTGGCAGCCTATAAGCTATATGTTTATGCATAGTCCTTCAGACCCAATGCATATTATCTTTAACATGTTCGGCTTGGTAATGTTCGGTACTATTATTGAGCAAAGCCTCGGAGTCAAAAAATTTATTGAGTTCTATATTATAACCGGCCTTGGGGCACTTGCGCTGCACATGGCAGTGCAGGCTATAGAAGTTTACAACGTTTTGGGTACATACAGTATTCATACTGCGGATATTACCGCAGCAATAAGCCCGGCGGATATGAAGAAGGTTACAGACATATATACCACCCCAATATTAGGCGCATCAGGTGCTTTATTCGGCATATTACTGGCTTTTGCGTACCTCTATCCTAATGTCGAACTGATGATTCTATTTATTCCGATGCCTGTTAAAGCAAAATATGCAGTTGCAGGTTACATGGTCATCGAGCTTTTTTCGGGAATCGGTCGTTTTCAAGGCGATTCAGTTGCCCACTTTGCTCACCTTGGGGGTGCTATATTTGGTTTCATCCTGTTAAAGTTATGGGGTTACCGCAGTTCAGGAAGGTTTTTTAATTAGTTATGACACTCTGGGAAAATATAACGTATAAAATACAGCGTACCAACAGTAAACTGCATTACCTTATTGGTGTTAATGTGGTTGTTTGGCTGCTTATCAGCCTTTTCCCGGCTATCGGCAGTTACCTCTTATTGTCACATGATATTCAGGCACTGTTAACCAGGTTTTGGACACCGCTCACTTTTATATTCATCCATGGAGGGTTCTTCAACATACTTTTTAATATGTTATGGCTGTACTGGATAGGCAATGTATTTGAAGACCTGCTGGGCCGTAAACGTATAATAGGTTTATACTTACTGGGGGGCCTGGCCGGGGCACTCTTTTTTATAGTATATACCAACGTACTTCCCGCAATAACCACGCTCAGCATTTCCGTTCAAAGCGCAATTCCGGGCGGGACTGCCGCTTTGATGGCCATTTTAGTTGCCACAGCCACACTGGTCCCAAATCAAAAAATTAAATTAATCCTCATAGGCGAGGTTAAATTAAAATGGCTGATTGCTGCTTATATACTTATTGATCTAATCAGCGTAAACAGTTTAAATGCTGGCGAAAAGGTTGCCCATATTGGGGGTGCAATGGCAGGTTTTGCTTATATTAAACAATTGCGACAAAGCAATCCCTGGACAAGCATTATCAGCAAATTGTTTAAACGCCGCTCAAAACTTAAGGTAGTTTCAAACAACCCCGAAAAAAATAGTTCTGCAAAACCCCGGCAGGAAGAAATTGACCGTATATTAGATAAAATTTCACAGTCGGGTTATGAAAACCTGACCCGGCAGGAAAAAGAAATTTTATTTCGCGCCAGCAAGGATGAAGGCTAAACAAAAGAAGCTCCCTTTTATTGATCGTGTTTTTTTATGGATAAACTATCTGTTGTGCGCGGCCCTGCTTATCAGTTACCTGGCACCTGTAATTAACCCCGCCAAAAGCTGGGTGGTGGCTTTCTTCGGCCTGGCTTACCCGCCGTTACTGCTGTTAAACATTATTATGCTGCTTTACTGGGCATTGCGCCGGAAGGTTTATTTTGCCCTGTCACTTGTTACCATCCTTATCGGTTATAATGTGCTGTTTAACAATATCGGCTTCCGTATGTCGGGCAGTGGCTTAACGCAAACAAATGCTATCCGGTTGATGACCTACAACGCGCATAATTTTAAGCCTTACGGTTACGACAATGATAAGGCAACCAAACACGAGATGTTAAAACTGATTGAGGATCAGCAGCCGGATATCATCAGTTTCCAGGAGTTTTTTACCCGCAAACGCGGGGAGTATAACCTGCTTGATTCGATGAAAAAAATAATGAACAGCAAGCATTATTATTTTGAGCCTTTTCATACCAGCAGCAACGAGGATATAGGCATGGCCATCTTTTCAAAATTCCCGGTCATCAATTCGGGCCTCATCAAGCTTGCGCCCGATGGCAGTGATAACCAGTGTGTGTTTATCGATGTAAAAAAAGATAATAAGGTATTCCGGGTTTACAATGTGCACCTGCAATCCATTAGCTTCGGCCCCGAAGATTATAAATATTTGGATACGGTATCTAAAAAAGGTAAAACCAACCTATCAGCAAGCAGGCGACTGGGCAGTAAACTAAAGGCGGCATTTATTAAACGCAGCGAGCAGGTGTTCAAGGTAAAAGCACACGCTGCTTTATGCCCCCATCCTTATATTATATCCGGCGATTTTAACGACACGCCATCCTCCTTCGCCGTAAGTACAATGGCAAAGGGGTTAAAGAATGCCTTCCGCGAAAAAGGCTCGGGGCTGGGGCGTACCTATAACGGCAACTTCCCCAATTACCAGATAGATTATATTATGACCAGCCAGCAATTTGATGTAACCCGGTATAAAATTATAGAGAAGAAGTTATCAGACCATTATCCTTTATACAGCGAGGTGGTGCTGAAATAACGTCGGTCTAAAAAACAGCTTATTAACAGGATGTAAAAATATCCCTCTTACAACAAGATTTAGAGGGGGTTTCGTAAGTTTGCGCACATGAAACAAAATTTATTTGTTTATAATACTTTAACGCACAAAAAAGAAGAATTTAAACCGCTTGCCCCGCCGCATGTGGGCATGTACGTTTGCGGCCCAACTGTTTACAGCGATGTGCATATGGGCAACTGCCGCACCTATATTTCTTTCGACCTGATATTCCGTTACCTGCAGCATATTGGCTACCAGGTGCGCTATGTACGTAATGTTACCGATGCCGGCCATTTAGAAGGCGATACCGACGAGGGTGAAGATAAGATAAGCAAAAAAGCCAAACTGGCCCAATTGGAGCCTATGGAAATAGTGCAGAAATACACGGTAGGCTTTAGGGAGGTGATGGAAATATTTAACACCCTGCCGCCAAGTATCGAGCCTACCGCTACCGGTCATATTATTGAGCAGATAGAACTGGTAAAAGCCATTATAGCCAAAGGCTTTGCTTACGAGGTTGACGGTTCGGTTTATTTTGATGTAGAAAAATATAATAGCAGCCAGGACTATGGCATATTAAACGGCCGTAACCTTGAGGACCTGCTTGCCAATACCCGTGCCCTTGGCGGCCAGCAGGAAAAACATGGCAAGCTTGATTTTGCCCTGTGGATAAAAGCCAAGCCCGAGCATTTAATGAAATGGCCTTCGCCGTGGGGTGTAGGGTTCCCGGGCTGGCATTTGGAGTGCTCGGCCATGAGTAACAAGTACCTGGGCGAGCAGTTTGATATACACGGCGGCGGGCTTGACCTGGTGCCTACCCACCACACCAATGAGATAGCGCAGAATGTTGCCTGCTGCGGCAAAAACCCGGCCCGATACTGGATACATACCAATATGCTAACAGTGAACGGCCAAAAAATGTCGAAATCATTAGGCAATAGTTTTTTACCGGGCGAGCTTTTTTCGGGCGATAACACAATATTGAATAAGGGCTATAGCCCGATGATGGCGCGCTTTTTTATGCTGCAGGCCCACTATCGCAGTACGCTTGATTTTGGCAATGAGGCTATGGAAGCTTCAGAAAAGGGGTTTAAGAGGCTGATGAATGCCTTTACACTGCTGGATGGGTTAAAATATAGCAGCACAACAGATGTTGATATAAAAACTTTAACCGACAGGTGCTATGCAGCCATGAATGATGACTTTAACAGCCCTGTACTGATAGCTGAACTGTTTGAAGCATCGCGCATCACTAACTCAGTGCATGATGGTAAGCTGAAGATAGACGCTGCCAATTTAGAGCT
>JBDSIC010000448.1:0-4136 GCA_039918195.1 Mucilaginibacter sp. | reverse complement strand
AACTCAACCGTAAGCGCAACCTGGCAAATGCTGGCGGCGGGTTTGGTTTTTATACCCTGTGCATTTATTGATAACGAGTTTGCCCGCTTTAATATCAATGCAGTCCCGGCAAGCGCCTGGTGGGCTGTGGCATATTTGATCGTGTTTGGCTCTATCATTGGGTTCAGCGCGTATGTATGGTTGTTAAAGGTGCGTTCATCGGCACAGGTAAGCACCCACGCTTATGTTAACCCTGTTATAGCTATTATATTGGGCGTTGCATTTGCCGGGGAGCATATATCCATGCTGCAGATAATAGGGTTGGTTATTATTTTAGGCAGTGTGCTGCTCATCAATATGGCTAAATATCGCAAAGCGAAAAAAGTGATGAACTAAGGCCATAATAACGCGCTGCTTGTATAGACAAATTAATTTTGTCAACTTAGTTGCACCAAAATTATAGCCAGATGCTGCTACCATTAATAAAACGCCTGTGTATTGTAATTGCCCTGGCCGGCCTGTTTAGTGCCTGCCAAAACGATACTGCCCCGCAAAACCGCCCCGAAAACCTCACTTGCGAATATTTGAATGATCCTTTAGGCAATGATGTGGTACAGCCACGCCTGAGCTGGATAGCCTCGTCCCAAAAGCGTGGTTATATGCAGGCTGTTTACCGGGTGCTGGTAGCAAGCTCAGCAGCTGAACTTAGTAAGGATAACGGCGATCTGTGGGACAGTAATAAGGTTCAATCAGACAGCAGCCTCAATATACCATATTCGGGAAAGCCTTTGCGATCCGGCCAGCGTTGTTTTTGGAAGGTGAAGGTATGGGACACGGATGGCAATGAATCCGGCTGGAGCAAGACCGGGATATGGTCGGTGGGATTACTGAACGCCGCCGACTGGAAAGGCCAATGGATTGGCAATGATAATCCTATGACCGGCGATAACCTGAATACAGTTTACAGCCGCATACCCGCCCGGTATGTACGGAAGGAATTTACGGCATCTAAAAAAATTAAAACAGTTACGGCCTACCTGTGCGGCCTGGGCTTGTCCGAATTATACCTTAACGGTCAAAAAATAGGCGACGCGGTGCTTTCGCCGGCTTTGGCAGAGTATCCCAAACGCGCCTGGTATACTACTTATGACGTAACCTCAAAAATAAAGCAAGGCAAAAACGCTGTTGGCGTATTATTGGGTAACGGCCGTTTTGTGGGGATGCGTATGAGTGCTATCCCTATTTATTATGACAATGATTTTATTACCAAACTTACCCACTACGGTATGCCCAAATTGCGGGCACAGATCGACATTGAATATACCGATGGCAGTACCGCCACTATATTTTCTGATACATCATGGAAACTCACCAACCAGGGGCCCATCATCACCAATAATGAATTTGACGGCGAGGAATATGATGCCAACAAAGAATTAACAGGATGGAGCGAAGCCGGGTATGATGACAGGAAATGGCAAAATGCAGAGCTGGTAAAACCGGGTGCCCTTAAACTCAGCGCGCAAATGACACCGCCTATAAAAGTGATGAACCAAATTAAGCCGGTCGCGGTGTTTAAGCGGGGTAATGGCGTTTATATTTTTGACATGGGGCAAAACATGGTAGGCTGGGTTAACCTGAAGGTACACGGCAAAAAGGGCCAAAAAGTCACCATGCGCTTTGCCGAGGTGCTAAAGCCTGATAGCACCTTAAACCTGGACCCGATACGCACAGCCAAAGTAACGGATGTTTATACCCTAAAAGGTATTGGCCCCGAAAGCTGGCAGCCGCGCTTTAGCTATCATGGTTTCAGGTATGTAGAAATGCGGGGCTATCCCGAAAAACCAAGTCTGGATGCCATTACCGGTATGGTGGTGCATGACGCGCTGGAAGAGGCGGGCACCTTTACCACCTCGAACCCGGTGATCAACAAAATATTCAAAAATGCTTACTGGGGGATGAAGGGCAACTACCGCAGCATACCTACCGATTGCCCGCAGCGCGACGAGCGGCAGGGCTGGCTGGGAGACAGGGCCACCGGGTCGCGCGGGGAAAGCTATGTGTTTAACAACGCACCCTTATATGCCAAATGGCTGCAGGATATTGAAGACGCGCAGACCGACAGCGGCAGCATCCCCGATGTGGCGCCATCGTACTGGGGCTTGCATACTGATAACGTGACCTGGCCGGCCGCCTATATCATTATCGCCAATATGCTGTACGAGCAGTTTGGTGACCAAAAACCAATGATCAAACATTATCCATCCATGAAAAAATGGATGACGTTTATAAAAAACAAGCGCATGGTGGATAATATTATTACCTACGATATGTTTGGCGACTGGTGCGTGCCACCTGAAAACCCGCTACTGATACACTCGCTCGACTCGACAAGGAAAACCAACGGAGCAGTGTTAAGCACCGCCTATTACTATTACCTGTGCGGTATAATGGAACGCTTTGCCCGGCATAACGGCAATATGAAGGATGCCGCGGAGTTTTCGGCTTTGCAAGTGAGTATGAAAAAGGCCTATAACGTTAAGTTTTTTGATAAGACGAAGAACGGCTACATCAACAATACGGCTACAGCTAATGCCATGTCCTTGTTTTTTGGCTTAACGCCCGATAACGCGCGGCAGCCGGTGTTCAATAACTTGGTAAATACTACCATGAAAGATTTTAAGGGGCATGTAAGTACCGGGCTTATCGGTATACAATTTTTAATGCGAACCCTTACCCACATGGGCCGGCCTGATATAGCCTATAAACTGGCTACCAATAAAGACTACCCGAGCTGGGGGTTTATGGCTGAAAAAGGAGCTACCACCATTTGGGAACTGTGGAACGGCAATACCGCCGATCCGTTCATGAACTCGGGCAACCATGTTATGCTGCTGGGCGACCTGGTTATCTGGTATTTTGAAGACCTTGGTGGCATAAAACCCGACCCGGGTGCTCCTGGTTTTAAAAAGATCATCATGAATCCATCACCAGTCGGCGACCTCACCTTTGTAAAGGCATCACATAAGTCGCCGTACGGGCTGATA
This sequence comes from Mucilaginibacter sp., assembly GCA_039918195.1. Taxonomy (GTDB): domain Bacteria; phylum Bacteroidota; class Bacteroidia; order Sphingobacteriales; family Sphingobacteriaceae; genus Mucilaginibacter. Next base: position 1,110 of record JBDSIC010000448.1, on the reverse strand, counting down.
AAAAGCGAGTGGGAAATTAAAGGCGGCGAGTTTTTGTGGAACATAAGCATCCCGGCAAATACTACCGCTAAAATATATGTACCCGCATCGGCAGAAAAGGATGTGTTTGAAGACGGCTCTTTGGCAAGTGATGCTGACGGGTTGAAGTTAATAGTTGTAGAAAAGAACAGGGTAGTATACGAGGCAGGGGCAGGCGTTTACCGGTTTAAGGCGGTTAACTACAGGGGTAAGTGATCGATAACCAATATACAGGGCCCATATCTCGTAAGTTTAAATAAGAGTATGGCGGCAAATTAGCTTGACACCTATTGTAACAATCGATTGCATTATTTGCACAGTTGGCTATTTGTTTTGTATCATTGACTGAAATTGCCTGCCCGGCATATTACTGATTTTATAAACCGATGATGAAAAATTTTAAAAGCTGCAATATCATATTATCCTGCATGTTAGTGCTTGTCCTGTCGTGTAAAAAGAGCGAGGGTATTAAAAAGCCGGAGGTAAAAACCGTTACCGGTAAATCATTAGGCGTATTAGCTACTGCCGAAGAAATAGCTTACAGGGGGCAGCTGGCTTCGGCCATTGAATCGGGCAGGGTAATGGAAATAGCCGGGCTGTCATCAGAAGACGGCGCGCTGGCGCAGCAATGGGAATGGCTTAGCCTAAACAGCCAAAAATGGACGGCACAGCGCATATCTGATAGCTATTTTAAAATAATAAACATCGGCAGTAAAAAAGTGCTTACTTCACCCGGTAACACAGCCGGCGCGCAGTTACAGCAAAGTGAATATACAGGCAGTGATTCGCAGCTATGGCGGATAATTTCGGCCGGGCCGGGGCAACTGTACCGCGTAGTAAATAAAAACGGGCTGGCCGTTTCATTGAACGCTCCCGGCGATGGCAATGGTGCGGCTATTACCCAGGAGGCCACAGGCGCGGGCGCTTCACAGCTATGGTTTATACAAAGATTATTCAGTAACCCGCTAAAGGCAGCGGTTGCCGACCCATGGGTTACCCAGCGTAACGGCACCTACTATTTTACAGCCACCACCGGCTGGAATATCACCATCTACAAAACAAAGAATATGTCGCAGCTTAAAAGCGCACCCG
>JBDSIC010000447.1:0-6992 GCA_039918195.1 Mucilaginibacter sp. | reverse complement strand
GCCCACTTTGTCAATATGATATTTCTCTGTCGGGCTTTCATAACTGCGCAGTTCATAAACACGCTCGCTTTTTTGGCCGGGGATTGCAGGCACCGCCGGTTGCAACATACCGGTAAATGTTTTTAGTATGATCACTTCAAAACGCGCGTATGGGGCAGCGGTATATAATGCGTCGGTGTAAGCACCGGCATCAGCAGCATATTTTTTATCCTTTAAAAGCTTTACGTCCAGGTTTTGTATATCGTTCCAGTTGTTAAAAGGTATAAGTACATATACTTTTTTATCAAGGGTATCCTGTGCCTGTGTGTTAAATACCCCGGCCAGTTTAATACCGTTGCGGTGCAGGGCAGGCAGGTAAGCATTTTGCAAATAACTATGCAGGACGGTCTGCTGTGCGCTTGTTTTATAATGATAGATTTTTAGCTGGTAATAATTAACCGCAGCTGCACGGCTATAACCATTTGACATAGTGAACATTACAGCGATAACTGCAAAAAGCGTTAAAAATAATTTTCTTCCGGGTTGCATATTTTAATTTGAACTGGTAAATATATACGTTTTACATCCATTACACGTCGGCCAGCCTGAATGGCTTTACATCTACGGTTTCCCATACTTTTTGGGTGATGTAAGGTTCGTGCTGTTTCCAGGCCTCCAGTTCCTCGTATGTTTCAAACTGCAGCAACATTACCGAACCTATCATTTTGCCCTCATCGTTTAATATAGCGCCGCCTGCAATAAAGTTACCCGAGGCCTTTAGTTCCCGCGCCCCGTCAAAATGATGCGGGCGGGCGTTCATGCGCCGCTGCAAAGCGTCAGCATCGGTATAATCGTAAGCGGTTACAACATATTGGTTCATGTAAAAACTAAGTTATTGGTGCGTAAAAATCATAACAAGATATGAATTTTATTGTTTTTAGTTTACACCTGTTAAATTGACAATTAATATTTACAAAATAGCACCGGGATACGTAATTTTTACCATATTTGTGCTATTAATCTCTTCTTAAAAAATGACTGAACGCCTGCAAAAGCACTACGAAGAAATATACGGTAAAAAGGCCCAAAACGAGTTCTTTTCGCCGGGCAGGGTAAACCTGATAGGCGAACATATTGATTATAACGGCGGTCTGGTTATGCCATGTGCTATTACCTTCGGTACCTATTTATTAGTAAGCTTTAATAACGATAATGTGCTTCGTTTCAGGAGTTTGAACTTTGAGGAAACAGCAGATATAGCGTTGCAAAATAGCTATACAAAAACCGGCGAAGGCTGGTACAACTTCCCGCTGGGCGTTGCCGACCATTTTTTAAGAGACGGCAAGCAATTACAGGGGCTGGATATGCTGTTTTATGGCGATATCCCTATCGGCTCGGGTCTTTCCTCATCCGCATCTATCGAGGTGGTTACGGCTTACGCGTTAAACGAGTTATTTGACACAGGCTATACCAAACTCGATGTAGTTAAAATAGCTAAATCTGTTGAAAATAATTTTATAGGTGTTAACTGCGGCATAATGGACCAGTTCGCGGTAGCATTTGGCGAAAAGGACAAGGCGTTAATGCTTAATTGTGATACACTTGATTATAAGGCGGTTGACAGCAATTTGGGTGGTTATCTTTTAGCCATCATCAACACCAACAAATCGCGTAAGCTGGCTGAATCAAAGTATAACGAGCGTGTACAGGAATGTGCTGCGGCATTAACAGCCCTGCAACAGGAACTGCCCATAACCCACCTATGCGATATTGATGCTGCTACCTATGACTTGCACAAGCATTTAATTACCGACAGCATTATATACAAACGCGCCAAACACGTTATTGAAGAAAATGACCGAGTAAAGCAAGCGGCTGATGTACTGGCGAACAATAACCTGGATGTGTTTGGCCGGCTGATGTATGCTTCGCACGATTCGTTACGCGACCTGTATGAAGTTAGCGGAAAAGAGCTGGATGCTGTTGTTGAGTACTGCAAAACCAATCCTGATGTTGCAGGTGCCCGCATGACCGGGGCCGGCTTTGGCGGCTGCGCCATAGCATTGGTAAAAGAAGACGCGTTTGATAAATTCACCAGGGAATTAACGGCATACTACACTGCTAAAATAGGCTATGCGCCATCGGTATACAGTTCACTGATAGGCAACGGCGTTGGCGAGTTGAAACGCCCTGTAAATACCTGATAATAAGCTATTCGTACCTAATCTATGCGCAAACTAAAGCTTGACGAACTTAACCGGGCCACAGTAGATGAGTTTAAGGCACAGGACAAGCTCCCTGTGGCTGTTGTGCTTGATAACGTACGCAGCATGCACAATATTGGCTCCATCTTTCGCACGTCAGATGCTTTCGCGGTACAGCAGGTGGTGCTTTGCGGTATTACGGCACAGCCCCCCCACCGCGAAATTGAGAAAACCGCATTAGGTGCTACCCAGTCAGTAGATTGGGTGTATCATACCGATACTTTAGCGGCTATACACCACCTTAAAAATAACGGGTATAAAATAATAGCCATTGAGCAGGCCGAAAACAGCATTATGCTTGATACCTACACCCCCGCACCCAATGAAAAATACGCGTTGATATTCGGTAACGAGGTTAACGGTGTAAGCGACGAGGTGATGCAGCATATTGACACCTGTATAGAAATACCCCAGTTTGGCACCAAGCACTCCTTCAACATTGTGGTATCTGCAGGTATTGTTTTGTGGGACTTTTTCTCGAAGCTAAGATAATATGAATATGCTCGCCAAAAAACTGTTAATGAAACCGGGCACATGCCCATCTGATAAGTAACGGGGAAATTAAAGTTGTACTATACCGATAGCATATTCGCCGGCTTTTTAGGAACCGGCGGCCCTTGTTCGCGTGGTTGCTCCTGCGAACTCAGTAGTTTCAGGTATAACATTAACGATAACAGGTAAGAGCATACGCCTATTGAACCTAACACAACATAATCATCGGCAAAGTCGTCAAAAGGAATAATGATGAACATGAGGTTTACCGCGATGATGAGGTATAGCACCAGCGAATTAAGTACGAATACTTTAATAAAATTGATATTGGAGGAACTGTAAAGTATGTTGCCGCCAAAATAAACCATAAAGTAAAACAAAGGGAAGATAGCCAGGTAAACCCAAAATACGATATCAACAAGCCCGGTTAACTCTATCTGGCAGTAAATCTGAAAAAGACAAAGCGCAAAACCTACTATCGCGCAAAAGCCCGAAGTAAATCCGTTATACATGTTCCTTTTATTTATCGTGAATTTCGCCATCTACACTGTTCAATTTGATCTTGATAAATGTTATTGTTTTTCAATACTACAGGTTTGAGTTGCTGTAGCAGATTTTCAATATTACAAAAAATATATAATCTAAAAGCAAATCTTAACATGTTACATACATTAACATCATATTCATCTAATAATTGTACTTGAACGTCAATTTGTTGCAAAATGTTTGTAATAAAATTTTTACACCTCCACCAACCAATCAAATTTTTAATTTAGAGTTAAGTCCCGGTACGTTTTTTATTAGATGCCTAAACGCGTTTAATTCACTTTCGGTAACAAACCGTTTAGGTATTACATTCAAAACACGGTTGTCCTGGTATATCAATATCCAGGTACTCAATTCCTCTACCATATAGGTTTTAGACCAGGGTAAAAAAGAAATAAAGGTTTCGCCTTTGATCTCTACCTCCCTTTGTCCAAAAGTATACGTTAAAGCTTCCTGCAAGTGGCTGTTAGCTTTAAACTGGTTAATTGCCGAGCGATAAATACTGAAAGGCAAAAAAATTAAAGTAAAAGCACTGAACAGTAACTGGAATACCGGTAAGCTCCCCTTTTGCCAAAACCCCAAAAAATAAAGAACCGAGAAACAAAGCATCCCCAAACCAAACATGGAAAGCACTATAAAAGCCGGCTTTTTATATACCAGCAAAAACTGCAGCCCTAAAAAGTCCTTAAATGCCAGTTTGGTGTGTATAGTCATTAGTAACAGCTTACCCAACTAAAATATAATAAAAGCGCTGTAATTCCTAAAATGCTCCCTTATAATTGGCTCAACCACACACATCACATTATAAGGATGCTTTTAAGTGGTGGATTCCATAATGTTAAAATAAAAAAGGAGTAATTTGTTAACAGTGAAAATTTCGGGGATAATAAATACGTATTGTTTAAATCATGGTGACAACACGAAAAGGGGTATAATCGACACGGATAATCACTTATATTTTATCCAGCCAATTTTACTGGTGTCGGTTATTGTTATCTGCGGGTACAAATCATCCTTTGTATTAGCTTTGCCGTCTATACCCGGCGAAAACAACAAATATTTTCCATTTACCCGTTCGTAAATATAAGTATTACTACCACTGTTTAAGCCTTGAACAGGATCATTTATACCAACAAGCGGATTACCTTTTTCAAGTTGCGTTAAGCTGTCAGGGTATTCACCATTTTCAAGCTTATAAAATTCCACATCCCTTATCAAACTATTTAACTGGTGTTGCGACAACTGGCTCCAGCCTTTATCGGCAACAAATGAACTTGTAGACGCATAGAATAACGCGCCGTAAATTGCCACTGTAAAAACAATACCGAAAGCGCCGATAGCTATAAGCCATTTGTCTTTGTACTGAAAAATACCGAATAGTAATAATCCAAAGCCCACAAAGGCACCTATTAACGGGATTAGGCACAGCAGCCCCAATAAATAGGGTGGTTTTGATTTGACGGTTTGCAGGTTTTCAGGTATCATAACCTTAATGTTAGCCGTTTTTTAATTTAACTTTTAACCCCTGTGCATTTTTCAGGATATTTTTAAGTTCGATTATCTCATTATCTTTCATATTTGTTTTTGGGATCATATTTGCCAGTCGGCTGCTTCTGTAAATCATGAACAAATTTTTGTACTCAACTACTTTATATATCTTATCCCAGGTAAACGATGAAAATCCATTTGGGATTGTAACGGTCATGTGATCATCAAAAAATTCATAGGTTATAGGATCCTGTATTATTTTGTCTGTAAAAAAACTTTTTCTCGCCATTGCGTATATTAGCAAGGGTCTCGAAACAACAAATGTCGACAGAATAGTCACAAAAAAAAGGTCGTCGTCACTTATTCCATAATTATTACTGATAACAGAATAGCCGATTAGCATTAAGCTGAGAAATGTAGTAATTATAACCATAGGCTTGCTATAGCTTAATATATACTGGAATTTCAGATACTCGTTAAATTTTAGTTGCGTTTCAATTTTCATAATAATAAGGTTTATTCTATGCAAATAACAAAAAAAGCCGGACATCTTTCAACATCCGGCTTCAAAAAAAATGACTATTGACCAATGACTAATATGCCTGCTCAAACTGGTTCACACCGTCTTTGCTTTCCAGCATCGAATGGCCCATCAGGAACTCGTCAACCTTACGGGCAGCTTCGCGGCCCTCGGATATAGCCCAAACTACCAGCGACTGGCCACGGCGCATATCGCCGGCGGTAAATACTTTGCTTACGTTGGTACGGTAAACACCTTCTTTGGCTTTTACGTTCTTGCGCTCGTCAAGGTGTACATTCAGGTTTTGTATGGCACCTTCAAATTGCGGGTTTAAAAAGCCCATCGCTAAAAACACCCTTTGTGCAGGCATTTCGCGCTCGCTGCCTTCTATTTCCTTAAACTTAACGGGGCGACCTAAAAAATCTATCTCCCACTCAATATCTACCACTTTAAGCGCGCGCAGGTTGCCGTCAGCATCGCCTAAAAACTCTTTGGTGTTGATACTCCAGTATCGGTCAGCGCCTTCTTCGTGGGAGCTGGTTACCTTTAGCACAGCCGGGCCGGGGAAGTTTGGCCATGGCATACTGCCGGGGCGGGTATCGCCCGGTTTAAACATTACCTCGAATTGTTTGATAGAGCGTGCGCCCTGGCGGTTTGATGTACCCACACAGTCAGACCCGGTATCGCCGCCGCCTATCACGATAACGTCTTTATCAGTAGCTAATATATCTTCGACTGTAACCGGTATGTTGCTAACGCGTTTGTTTTGCTGTTTCAAAAAGTCCATTGCGAAATGGATGCCTTTCAGCTCACGTCCCGGTATATTAAGGTCGCGCGGTATGGTTGAGCCACCGGCTAATACCACGGCATCGTTAGTGCGCAAAATTTCTTCGGCGGCCACGTCCTTACCAACTTCGGTATTGTATTTAAATACAACGCCATCTTCTTCCATTACCTTTACACGACGCTCAACAACCCATTTTTCCAGTTTAAAATCGGGTATGCCGTAACGCAGCAAACCACCTGCGTGGTCGTCACGTTCGTAAACGGTTACAGCATGACCGGCTTTTATCAGTTGTGCAGCAGCAGCCAGGCCCGCAGGGCCTGAACCAACTACAGCTACTTTTTTGCCTGTTTTAATTAGCGGTGCGGTAGGTTTTACCATGTTATTGGCAAAAGCTATTTCAATGATGTGTTTCTCAATTTCTTCAATAGCAACTGCCGGTTTGTTAATACCCAGCACACATGCCGACTCGCACGGAGCGGGGCATATACGGCCGGTAAACTCGGGGAAGTTATTGGTTGAAGCTAATATCTGGTAGGCTTCGTGCCAGTTTTTGCGGTAAACGGCATCATTAAATTCGGGTATGATATTGCCCAGCGGGCAGCCAGAATGGCAAAACGGTATACCGCAATCCATGCAGCGTGCCGATTGCTCGTTCAGTTTCTCGTCGCTATATAAACCTACGAACTCGTTATAATTCTTTACACGTTCGGTAACCGGTAGTTTTGCGGGAAGCTCCCTGCCAAATTCCTGAAATCCTGTTGGTTTTCCCATTATTATCCGATAGTTTGATATTCTAATTTTTCAACAACTTTTTTATACTCTTTTGGATATACCTTAACAAACTGGGTAGATACCTCGTTCCAATTGTCTAATAATCCCTGGGCAACTTTGCTGGCTGTTAGCTGCACATGCTTGC
>JBDSIC010000446.1:0-14204 GCA_039918195.1 Mucilaginibacter sp. | reverse complement strand
AAAATGACCCTTTTGTAATGGCCCATAGAACGGGAAGTTCCCTCGAAGCCATAAAACCTGTTGCCTTCTCGGCATTCACAGCGAGATCATCGCCCAGGATACCCGCGGTTTTACCAGTGGCCAGTTTGGTGGCCACGGCCACATCATCCATCAACGCTGTAATATCATCAAGAACCGCAAAAAAACCAGATGCCATAACTTATTAAGGGCATTAGCGCATTTTAGTTTTAATAATGTTAATTATTAAAAAGATTTGTGAAGGGAACAATTATGAAAACCCCGGCAACACCGGTATTTCAAAGGCGGTTTTATTTTTTACTATTATCAATATCAGCCCGGGTTTGATATTTACTAACAATGACATTGGACTCCAGTGTGATTTTTTTAATGACATCGTCTAACTCATGAGCCGATATAAGAATATAATCTATTGCTTCATTGAAATCATCTTCCCGCGCATGTTTTAAAACACCAATTAAACCCATGATCCGGGCTAATGGCGCTCTTACCAAATGTGATTGCATCCACGAAATATCCCTGAATGTTTTATTTTGATCTTCCAGGTTTTGAAGATACAACTTGCGTACGGTGATATCCCTGCCGGTTATACAAATGCCTTTAATTGATTGATCTTCGTATACAGGTGTGAGTGCGTAATGAATCCATTGTATGGATCCGGCATCCGCTATATACATCCTGTCATACTCCACAGTTTCGCCCATAAAGACTTTTTTAATGGCCGATTGAAAGTACGCCTGTTTAGTATTTTCTACATACCCTATTATATCACGACCCACTTCAAAATCTTGCTGGTTCATATTCAACAGAACATATGCCTTTGCTTTAGTATTAAAAGCTTTAATTATACATTCCTCATCTAACAAAACAAAACCATCTATTGAGCTTTCGAAAATAGCCCTTAAACTGGCCTCTGATTTTTTGATCTTAAGGGTAGTATCAAATATCTCTCTTTCGCTATTAACCTGTGCTGTTATATCTGTTGCCAGTACAAGTCTTACTTTATGCCCGTCAAGCATCAGCATATTACTTTCTATTTTTACATCTATCCTTTCGCCATTTTTTTTGATATGGGTCGCGTTTCCCTGGTAAAATAAACCTGATACTTTGTTAGTGTTGACTACTTCCTGTAAATTCGTGACCTCTGATTCCGGGCGGATATCTTTTATGGTTAATTGTAAAAACTCGTTTTTCGAGTAACCGTAATGACGCGTGGCCGCTTCATTCACCTCCAGAAATCTTAATGTGGCGGTATCAAAGATCCACATAGGGATGGGGCTTTGTTTAAAGATACTTTTATAACGCTCCTGAAGCTGATCCTTGACATGGATGGTATCTTGTAAACTTTTAAAAATTCGATGTATCAGTGCTACAAGAACAACGCTTAAAAATATTAAGTTAGAACTAAAGGCTATCCATTGCCCGGCTGTATATTCTTTGTTTAGCGGTGAGTTAAAAAGATCAAACCGAATCACCACAGCAAAAAAAGATAGTATTAATGTATTTACCAGTACAGACCAATAGGCATATCGTTGTGAAAAAACCAGCGCAACAAGGATAGTGATAGCGAAGAGATAAAAAACGCCGGGCCCGATAAATCCTAAAAGATTAATAAGAAAAACAGACAGGATATAAAAAATAATAATTGTAAAAAGCTTTCGTATTTTAAGCGGTATACGATTGAAAAAAGTAACCACTGTTAGTAACAACAAACTGGTTACATCAATATATGCTATAACAGGGTAGCCTTCTTTTACGGCCATGTATACACCCGGAATAACTGCGATGAAACTTATAGGCAGGCAATAAAATAAAAAGTTAAAAAACAAAAGATCCTGCCAATAGCTTAACTCACTTTTAGTTCCGGCTATATATGAAATTGTTCTGCCTTTTACAGTTTGCTGATAATGCACCCACCATTTTTTGAACATGAGTATGGGGTTAAAATTTACTTCGTGGCAATAATTGCCTAATAAATAAAAACAATATCATCATTATTACTCAATAAACGAATGATAATCTGTTTTTATTTAACAACTATTTAGCGTGCGCAGTTGCCCAAAGCCGCGAAGCCGGCTACAACAATAGTAGATTTGGCTACACCTGTTTTTTTATAGTTACCCACCTTTGTAACAACAAAAAAACAGTAAAATGAAAATTACAATAGCAGGTTCTTTAGGACACATTAGCCATGTGCTAACAAAGGAGTTAGTGCAAAAAGGTCATACGGTTAAAGTTATCAGCAGCAACCCCAACAAACAAAAAGACATTGAAGAGCTGGGCGCTGCGGCAGCTATCGGCTCTTTAGAAGATGCAGCTTTTTTAACAGCAGCCTTTACCGGCGCCGATGCGGTATATAGCATGGTGCCGCCCAATAACTACTTCGACCCTACCCTTGACCTGCTGGCTTATTACCGTCGGCTTGGCGATAACTATGCGCAGGCAGTTAAACAGTCGGGCGTAAAGCGGGTGGTTAACTTGAGCACCATTGGCGCGCACTTAGAAAAAGGCTCGGGAATTTTATTAGGCGCGCATGATGTAGAAGGCATTTTAAATGCACTGCCGGCAGAAGTTGCCATTACGCACATACGCCCCACCTCGTTCTATTATAACTTAAATGGTTATATACCTATGATAAAGGCAGCCGGGCTTATTGCCGCCAATTATGGCGTAGATGATGTTATACCCTGGGTTTCGCCAATAGATATTGCCGCGGCGGTAGCCGAAGAACTGGTAACGCCGCTTAACGGCAGGAAGATACGGTATGTAGCAAGTGAAGAAGCAACAGGCAACCAAACCGCAGGCATTTTAGGTGCAGCCATTGGTAAACCCGATTTAAAATGGGTGCTTATCAGCAACGAAGAAACGCTGGCCGGCTTAGAAGCAATCGGCATGAATAAACAAATTGCAGCCGGTTTGGTTGAGATGTACGGAAGCCTGCACACCGGCTTATTAGCAGCAGATTACGAGCACAACAGGCCTGCCGTTATGGGCAAAGTGAAGTTAACGGATTTTGCAAAAGAGTTTGCTGCCGCTTTTAATAACCAATAGATTATATTGCAATATGGCAAACACGCAACCCATCAGGTTTAAAACCATCAGCGAATTTCACAAATTCAGGGGAATGCCTAAACCCGAGCACCCGTTGATCAGCGTGATGAATATGGAACTGATAAAACAGCTACCCGCCAACGAGGCGGGTTTGGTAAAGGATTTTTATTCGATTGTGCTAAAGCGGAACTTTAATGCCAAAATGAAATACGGTCAGCAGGACTTTGATTTTGACGAGGGCGTAATGTTCTTTATGGCGCCGGGGCAGGTATTAAAAATTGAAGTTGAAAAGGATACCGTATTGCAACAGTCGGGATGGATGCTATTGGTGCATCCCGACTTTTTATGGAACACGCCTTTGGCTAAAACCATCAAACAATATGAATACTTTGATTACTCGGTCAATGAGGCCCTGTTCCTGTCGGATAAAGAAGAAGCAATCATTACTGCCATTATTCAAAATATTCAGCACGAATATCATTCCAACATCGACAAGTTTAGCCAGGATATCATCATCGCCCAGCTAGAATTGCTTTTTAACTATGCCGACCGCTTTTATCACCGCCAGTTTATCACCCGTAAAATAATCAATCATGATATTTTGAACAGGCTGGAAGACATCCTTACGGAATATTTTAACAGCGATGAGTTAGCCAAAAGAGGCCTACCCAATGTTCAATATGTTGCCGGGGAATTAAACGTATCGCCTAATTATTTAAGCGGTATGCTAAAAGTATTAACAGGACAAAGTACCCAACAACATATTCACCAAAAACTGATAGGACAGGCAAAAGAAAAACTATCCACCACTAACTTATCCGTAAGCGAAATTGCGTACCAGCTGGGCTTTGAACATCCGCAATCCTTTAGCAAATTATTCAAGCTAAAAACCAACACTTCACCTTTAGAATTTCGAAATACTTTTAATTAGTTATCATCGCATTAATATCAGAATGTAGGGTCTATCATTTTCAGCGGTATCCTTGCAGCCTTTACGGTGTAGTGGTCGCGTATTGACCGGCCGTTTACACATAGCGGCACGCATGGCGCATAGCCGCTAATGGCATAAGTTATCAGCAGTTCGTCACGGTCATTCACATATTCCGGGTGCCCCGACGGTACATAGAAGAGCGGCGTATGCCCCTGGTAAATATCAGGTATAGTATAAATGGCCTTACGCTGCGAAAACGGCCCGGTTATGCTATTGCTCACCGCACTGAATATCCGCTTCCCGTTATCGCACTCAAAGGTGATCTCGGTGCTTAACATCACATACTTGTCTTTCACCTTACAAACGCTTACACCCGGCGAATCGCCTATACCGATGGTGGCCACTTTGTTAACGTCGCTAACCCATTTGCTGCCGTCCCAAAAGGTCCATTTGGCGTCGGGGTTGCTGATGGGGAAACGTGCCACATGCACGCTATTCTCTAAAAAGATGGTGGTATGCCCATACACATACATATAACCCGAAGCATCATCCTTTACGAAGCCGATACCGAAATTATATTTCCCAAAATCCTGGTCCAATACTTTATAGCCCGCCAATGTCATTTCAGGGTACTTCATTTTATACATGATGTCGTATTTGGTCGGGCTCCAGCCGTTCCAGTTACCGGGGCCGGTATCCGGCATTAGCCCTGCTGTAAACACATACACCGTATCTTTAAGCTGAAACCCCGATACGGGCCAGTAAATACTTTTGGTACCATCTTTAAACAAGGTTTTTTTTGTGCCCGTACCGGTAATAGTTAGGCCGTCATCCGGTGTCCAGTTGTTTTTTTGCTGAAGGATGGTCGCGTTGTTTATCGAATAAATACAGGGCAGCGTGTTATTGGCTTCGTTATAAGTATCAAGGTAGCTGTCGCCAAAGGTCCAAAGCACCTTGTTATTTTGCAGGGGAATAGAATACCCGCCATCGCCCGCCACCCAGCCTGTTTTGCGCTGAAAAAAGTGTGTGGCCACAACATCTTTATACCCCGTGCGGTAAAGCAGGAAATATGACCGCCTGTTGGTTAATGTATTCAATGTGATCTTCGCACCGTTCTTTGCGGTATCTGATTCAACGTTCACTCCCAGCTCCGGGTTCAGTTTCGACCTTACCTGGTAGATGCCGTCGCCGAGGTATTTACCTATCCACCGCTGGTTTGGCAGGTTCGCGTTTAACACTTTTTGTTCCAGCTGCACGCCCGGCTCATAGCTAACCGGCACCTGCAGCGCCTTGCCGCTGTTGGTATTAACCAGCAGGTACTCGTTATTGCCCATGCTTTGCGCTACCCACTCCTGCCCTGTTCCGGGCACATAATCGCGCTGTTCTATTTTAGCGCCATCGGGTACGGCGCCACCCACAACGCTCAGCGTTTGCTTCCCCGATGAATAGGTAATATCGGTAACAATGCGGTACGCGCCTGTTGGCACTATGCCCCGCATTTCCTCGCCCGGCGGGCGTGTATCGGTAAGGCGTAAATTACTGCCCTGCTGCTGCGCCGCATTTTTAGCACTTTCTTTTTTACAGCTATGCAGCAATAGCAGCAAGCAACTTATAACAGATAATACAGGTATTGATATTTTCATAATTTTCAGGGTTAGGCTACATTTTATTTCAATTTTGCATCTACCAGTTTTAGCGGCACACGTATGCCGCGCAGCCGGTAACGGTTGGGGTCCATCTTGCCATCCTTGCAGCCTTCGGCACAGGTGCCATAGCCATTAATGCAATAGGTTACCAATATCTCATCCTTGTTATTAATAAACTGCGGGTGCGCCACCGGCACATAAAAAAACGGGTAATGCCCGTTAAGGGTATCATCAATGGTATAAATGGTTTTAAGATCGCTGAACGGGCCGGTTACCTTTGCACTGGTTGATGAATAAATTTCTTTACCCATATCGCAGCCAAAGCTGTACTCCGTACTTACCAGCACTATCCGGTTACGTACTTTGATAAGATTAGGCGTTGCGCCCACATTCTTTTTTATGCTGACGGATCTTGACATATCTGCCGTCCAGGCCGAACCTGTCCAGCACTGCCACGGCTCGTTGGGGTTATTCGTTTTAAAACGCGCCAAATGCAGGTCGTTGTTTTTAGGTACGGTTTTTATGCCATACACATACGTATAGCCCGCTTTTTTATCCTGTACAAACCCTACGCCGTAATGCACCCCGTAAAACTCCTGTAAAGCTTTATATCCCACTACTTTCATTTCGGGGTATTTCATTTTGGTGAGCGCGTTACGGCCCGAATAGTCAAAGCCCGTTGTGGTCAGTTTAATGCCCGAGCAGAAAATATAAATGGTATCTTTTATCAGCGTAGCAGAAACCGGCCAGTAAAATTCGCCTTTGTTGGGGCTTTTAAAAAGCGACCGGCCGGGCATAGCAGGCGTATCTTCGCCAACTAAGGTTGGCGTATGTTCCCAATTCCAGTCGTTAGCAGGCTGCACCAGCGCGGCATTGTTTACCTGGAACAGGCAGGGCACCATCCCGGTTTTGGGGTCTAAATTATCTATAAAGCTATCACCAAAGGTCCATAGGCTGCGCCCGTCGGGCAAATAGGTGGAAAAACCGCCGTCAGCAGCTGTTATGCCGTTGCCGCGCTTAAAAAAGTTGGTAACCACGCTGTCTTTATATACCCCGGTAGTTTTGCTTTGCGAAAAGGCGTTAGTTATCACTAATAAAACAACTAACGGTAAGCCGTAAAATTTTAACATTTTTATTGGATCATAATTGTGTTTTAAAGGTATGATAAATTACATCATGTTTAGTTTTCGCGATGCATGAAAGCGCTGTAGTTTTTCTTCTCGCAGTATTTTACTGTCCGATTTTAAAAATATACCGCTGCTTACCCTGCCGAATGCCGCAATATGGATAAGCACCGGCAAATAACGGTCAATAGCTATTAAAATTATATATTTGGCAACCCTGGTTAATGCTCATTCATCAAACAATTTTTACTTTTACTCCTTTTTAAAGAGTAACACAAAAGATACCTATGGCCGATTTGCAATTACCGGGTGATACGACCGATTTGAACAACCTGCCCGACCCGGCACTGTTGCCTGCTATAAATTTATTTAATTACCTGCCGGTTGCTTTTTATACCTGTAACCGCGAGGGGTATGTTACCTCCTATAACCGCGCGGCCGCCGAACTTTGGGGGCGCGAACCCGAAATTGGTAAAGAAAGATGGTCAGGCTCGTGGAAGGCGTTTTATACAGACGACACCCCTATTGGTTTAGAGGATAGCACGATGGCCCGCACTTTACAAAGCGGCGTGGCTGTACATGGAGAAGAATTTTTAATACAGCGGCCCAATGGGGAGGTAAGGATAATACAGCCCTATCCCGAACCGGTATTTGACAGCACGGGCAAACTAATTGGCGCTACCAATACAGTGCTGGATATTACCGGGCAGAAAAACGATGAGAAAAATCAGGCTATGCTTGCCGCGATAATAAGGTCATCGGACGATGCCATCATCAGTAAAACGCTGCAGGGCATAATTACCAGCTGGAACCAGGCCGCCGAAAAACTATTTGGCTATACCGGGCAGGAAGTGATAGGCAAGCATATTTCGATATTGATACCTGCCGACCGGATTGCGGAGGAAGAATTGATTATTGGCAAGGTACGCAACAGCGAGAATGTAGACCATTTTGAAACCTTCAGGCTACGTAAAAACGGCGAGGAGATAGCCATATCGTTAACCGTATCGCCTATTAAGGATAATAAAGGCCGCATTATAGGGGCATCAAAAATAGCACGCGATATCAGCAAGCAAAAGTATGCCGAGGCCAGGCTGCAGCGTTATGCCGAAAACCTGGAAATATTAAATTCCTTTGGTAAAGTGATAGCCGAAGACATGAACGTGCAGGCCATTTTACAAAAAGTAACCGATGCCACCACCCAGCTTACACAAGCTACCGTTGGTGCATTCTTTTATAACCAGGTAGATGAGCAGGGCGAGTCATCTTCGTTATATGCTTTGTCAGGTGTGTCGAAAGCAGCTTTTGAGCGATCAGGGGCACCGCGCGATACGGATATATTTAATGCAGCTTTTAGCGACAAAGGTATCTTGCGGGTTGACGACATTACTAAAGATGCGCATTATGACAAAAACACCGCCTATTTTGGTATGCCCGAAGGTAATTTGGCTATAGCGAGCTACCTGGCAGTGCCTGTAGTTTCAAAAGACGGGTTAATAATAGGCGGGCTATTTTACGGGCACCCCCAACCCGCAATGTTTACCGAAGAGCATGAACAACTGGTGGCCGGTGTAGCGGCCCAGGCGGCAGTTGCTTTAGACAACGCCAAGCTATACCAGGAAATAAAGGTACTGAATGGTAAAAAAGACGAATTTATAGGTATGGCCAGTCACGAGTTAAAAACACCGGTGACCAGCATTAACGGGTACCTGCAGTTGATAGAGCGAAGCATACCAGAAGAAGACCGCAATAAGGCTTTTATTGTAAAGGCGCGTAACCAGGTAAATAAACTGGCTGCGCTTATAGGCGATCTGCTGGACGTATCAAAGATACAAACCGGCAAACTACCTTTCTCCTATTCAAATTTTGATATGGTGAACCTGATCACAGAAGTAACAGAGGTTATTCATCAAACCAACAATTCGCACATTGTACAGCTTGTTTTTGATAATAACGAGTTGCCAGTTTATGCCGATCAGCAACGCATGGAGCAGGTCATCATCAACCTGGTATCAAATGCCATTAAGTATTCGCCCAATGCTAACCGCATTATTGTACGCGCCACGTTAGCCGGCAAAAAAGTGCGGGTTTCCGTGCAGGATTTTGGTATCGGGATAGAGAATGACCAGCATGGCCGCATCTTCTCACGCTTTTACCGGGTAGAAAACCTGGCTGCGCATATGTCCGGGTTAGGTATCGGCCTATATATCAGCCACGAGATCATCCGCAGGCATAAGGGCAAGCTTACCCTTACCAGCGAGGTGGGTGCCGGGTCAACGTTTTTCTTCGAGATACCTGTTGAATAAGGTTAATTTCCCAGCCAGTCTTCGGCAGCATTTACCCAGTCATTGCCCTTCAAGGTTTCTAACAAATCGTTTGGCTTATAATTACACAATTCATTATAATGCCTTTTAAAATGCCTGAAATTCATGATATTGATGGTTTCCGCATCTTTATTATCAACAATCAGTTTAATTATTAAATTGATGGGTATACCGTAGGTAACACCACCCAATGCATTAATTAAGGGCTTAAGTACCTGGCGCGTAATGTTTTTTGAAACAATGGCAAAACCATTTGATGTTTGGCCCCTGTTTAAAACCTCGCATTTTAAACTTAAATATGCGCCTGTTAACAGGCAACCTTCCTGGCTGATTTTATTGGTTGCAAAGCAATAAGAAAGCAGGTCGGCATAATCATGATACATAACCCTGCCTGATAATTTTCTTTCATTTATCATGTTATCCAGCAAGTCTTCCGCTACTGTTTCGTCCTTTAAATGCTTGGCGTTTTCATAAAAAGGAAATATATCAACCATGCGCTCGCGGCACGTATTTTCCAACTTCTGCAGCCGTTCAGGGTCAAGCGCATTGATCTCTGCCTGTGTTGCCTTAGGGTAATTCACAGGTTCCACCTTAAAAGAATATTTGGACCGGTTTGCAGGAATGTTACTTCCGGATAATGCCTCATGGCGGTCGTCTATTACCATACCGGCGGCGTACCAACCCGGCAAAGATTCGTACTGTTGTATGCGGCTATCCAATTCTGCATAAGCCGATGTATATTTTTTATGGACAAACAGGCTGTCGAACAAACCTTCGTCGCGTAAACGTTCGGTTAAAACCCTTTTTTGTTCCCGGTTATCAAGCGCGCTATAACATTCCATCAACCTGAACAAAGCGATATTGTAACCGGCTGCTGCTGACCGTTCAAGCAGCGTTATGGCTTCGGTATAATCCCGATCTAACATATGAATGCAGCCCGCGTAATACAGTTGCAGCGCATCGTGCTGTTCCGGGCCGCAGAGGCGGGCGGCAGCATTCAAGGCAAAAGACAAAATGGCGCCCGCATCAGGATGCAGTATATCGTTCGCGCTAAGTGAGTAGTAATATTGGTGTTGCAGGTTATCACACAACAGCTCGTCAACCTGGTCGGCATCATGTATTTTAAAGGCAGCTATGGGGTCGCCGCCCAGGTATTCGGCAATTGCCCGGTACAAGTAAAATTGCGTTTCGGCATTGTCACTGTAGCCGGCTATTAACTCCTTACGTAATTGCACCATCGCATTGCGGTAGTTGTAATAGGCTTGTTCTGCTTCTTCAATTTCTGCCGCATATTGCGACCCGGTTTTAAGAAACGGGTGAATGGCCAGCAAGCGGTTTACCAAATGGGGTGCATCAACATTTGCCAGCAAAAACTTAAGCAACTCAAACGGCTTGTTAATTTCTTTTTCCGAAAGATATATACCGCGCAAGTAGTTTTTAAAAATTTCGTGATCATCTTCTTTCCCTGTTATTGCTGTCATTTTAATTAACAATGATGCTTTACGAAAGAAAGCTATGGGATGGTTTCCATCAACCTTTATCGCTTCATCAAAACAATTCATGGCCAGCCGAAATTTATCAATCTCGTTATTAATTTCCCCTATTGTCAAAAAGGCACAGCCTTTATTAATATTTGCTTTTACAAAAAAAGGGTCTAATTGCAAGGCTTTGTCAAGTACAGCAATGGCTTCCGACAGCATATCGCCGTTTTTCTCTAAATAGCCCAAAAGTACCATTACGGCCGCTTTATCAGTGTATATCGCCGCTTTGTCCGGCTCAAACCCGGCAGCCACATCTAAAGCAAGTATGGCTTCTTTGCAAGCCGCCCGGCTTCTTTCCAAAACGGCGATATAGCTTAATGCACTTCCTTTACTGTAGTAAACACTAACCGTATTTACATTTAAAGACATCCCTGTATCACAATCGTTCACAGCTTGTTTAAGCATTTCCATATCCTGGTAATAATTCCCTAAACATATGTACGCCGCCGCCCTGTTTACATATGCCCCTGCATTTTCCGGATCCAGTTCCAGCGCCTTATTCATAAAAGCCAGGCCTTCTTCTATTTTATCTATCTCATCCCAATCTTTTCCAATTCTTAGCGAAGCTAATCCGCGTTCACCGTGTGCCTTTGAATAATTTGGGTCAAGCTCAATGCTTGTTTCATAAGCAACTATCGCCACCTCAAATAATTTCCTGCTTTTTAATATTTTACCTGTAAAAAATAACGCCTGCCCTTTATGATAATAAGCTAAAGCATGGGCATTATCAAGCTCTATTACCTTGTCAAATAGTTGTATCGATTCAGCAAACTTATCCTTGTAGCCTAAGCGGGCCAATCGCAACAGCGTTCTGCCTTTTTTAAAATAAGCATCAACATAATTTTTATCCAGTGCTATCGCTTTATCGAATGCTTCAATTCCTTCTTCCAATTTTTTTGATTCCCGCCACTCAAAACCGATAATTTCCAAAGTCTTGCCTTTTTCATAGTAAAGCGATTTATCTTTTTGATCTAAACTGATGGCATCGTTAAAAGCTTCTACCGCCTTGTCTAATAATTTTCGCTCAACCTTTTCATCCCCTAATTTGACGAAAATGTTTCCCATATTAGTTAATGCCTGCAATTTGTCCGGAACTATATCCACCATGCGCTCCATGGTAGATATACATTCATCATAATTTCCATTCATGTAATATGCACTTACCAAATCCGCTAATATTTCAATATTATCAGCGTCATTAGCAAGTTTTATATCCAGGTATGTTATGGCTTCAGCATACTTACCATCTTTAAAAAGCTGTCGGCAATCAGTCATAAAATTTTATTGAGGAAAGCGGGATAGATCATTAACGTGAATATACAAAATCAAGTTGAAACTTCGCTTTCACATTATAAAAAGTGGTGCCAAAATTCTGCAGTGTTCCAAAGTGTTCACTGGGATGTTCCAAAATGTTCACGGGATGTTCACGGTGTTCACGCCTCAAAAAATGAACACTTGTGAACACCTCCTGCAAAAAACTAATCTCTAATCACCGGCCTCTAATCACTAAATCTGTTAGCTTTGTAATAACACAAGCCGAATAAAGAAAATATGCTGTCTGAACCTACATACCTTGCGGCGCGCATGGTAGCTTCAACTATTGAAGATCATTTTGCAAAGCACCTGAAAGCGGCGGCAAAGCTTGATGAGCCCAACCTGGCCATACAGCCCGAAGCGCGCATCATCGAAGCGGTAATTGATGTGGCATTTTGGGCCAGCCTGCGCCGCGAGGAAGGGCGGCCGCCAAAAATATCACTGGCATTGCTGCACCCTTCGCAATCAGACCAGCCCCTCGCCTTTGGCAAAAAACTGCGGTTTACGCCGCAAAACCTGATAAAGCTGGCACCCGCTGTCGAGCAGCCGGGCGTACACTTGGGGGTATGGAACGAAAATGACGATATCTACATCTGGGGCACCACGCACACCGTACCCGGCATTTGCTTCGTACTGGAAGTTGCCGAGCCGGGCCTGCTGGTCATCAAACATAAACGGATAGACGGCTTTGGCAAATTTGTAAATGTAGCCATACTAAAAGGCGATGAAATAAAGATAGTTGACGAGGAATCATCCGGCATTGGCGATTGCCCCGAGCTGCTTACCTCGCTGCTTGGCCTGCCCCTGCCATACCGCAACAGCAACAACGTAAACGTACTGATACAGCTTGCAGCAGCCATGCGCCTCCACGGCCGCGGCGGACTGGTACTGGTGGTGCCCACCGGCTCGGACGAGTGGCAGCAGTCCATCGTACAACCGATGAATTACCCCATTGACCCGCCATTCAGGGTAATAACCAATTTGGTAAACCGGGAAGAAGCGGATGGCGAAAAACTGGAATGGCAGGAAGGCATGCTGGAAGCGATAAAGATAGTGGGCGGGTTTACCGCGGTTGACGGCGCCACCATTATTACGCAGGACCATGAACTACTGGCCTTCGGTGCAAAAATAGCACGGTCGGAAAACAGCGTACCGGTAGAAGAACTGATAGTTACCGAACCGGTGATAGATGGCAAAGCCCGGCGACTGCACCCCGCACAAAACGGTGGCACCCGGCACCTGGCAGCGGCCCAGTTTGTACACGATCAGCGCGATGCCATTGCCCTTGTTGCTTCGCAGGATGGATATTTTACTATTTTTTCATGGTCGCAGCCGCTAAATATAGTGCATGCGCACCGTATAGATATTTTGTTGTTGTAAGGCAGAACAAAACCTTGCCGTTTTGCCTGTGTTCAGTTAATATCACCCTGTAAACCCGTTTTATATGGCAACAGTAGCCCTCGGCAGCACCAATGGTAAATGGATAATGGTTTCCACCATCCTAGCTTCTGCTATGGCCTTTATTGATGGTACGGCGCTCAATGTGATACTGCCATCGCTGCAACAAAGCCTCAACGCCACCGGCACCGACCTTTTTTGGATACTGAACGCCTACCTGCTGATGCTGGCCGCGCTGATATTGATAGGCGGATCGTTAGGTGATAAGCTTGGCCGCAAAAAGGTATTCATGGCAGGCATATTCATTTTTATAGGCGGCTCAGCTGCCTGCGGCTTTGCACCGAGCGTAACCTTTTTAATTCTGTTCAGGATAATACAGGGCGTTGGCGGGGCGTTGATGATACCGGGCAGTTTATCGCTCATATCCTCATCCATTAACCCAAAAGAACGCGGCAAGGCCATTGGCACCTGGTCGGCTGTTACTACGATGGTTATGATAGCCGGGCCTGTACTGGGCGGGGCGTTTGGCGATGCGGGCCTGTGGCGCTATATATTTTTCATCAATATACCTATCGGGATAATAGCGCTTATCATACTGGCCGGCAAGGTAGATGAAAGCAAGGATGCCGGGACCGACCAATCGTTGGATTTCCCCGGCGCTATTGCCATAGCGCTTGGCCTGGCACTGGTAACCTTTGGCTTTTTACGAATGCCTGATGTAGGGTTTAACCATTGGCAGGTATATGGCGCGCTGGCGGCAGGTATACTTATGCTGATTGCCTTTATATGGGTAGAGAATAAAAGCAAACACCCCATGATGCCGCTGCAATTGTTTAAAAATTCAACTTTTACCGGCA
>JBDSIC010000445.1:0-2789 GCA_039918195.1 Mucilaginibacter sp. | reverse complement strand
GGCCGGCATATCTACTGATGGCCTGCCCCCGCCGCTGTTTTATATGGCCGGCATTACCGCCTGGAACTACTTTGCCGATTGTCTTAATAAAACCAGCAGTACCTTCAGGGATAACGCGCATATTTTTGGCAAGGTATATTTTCCCCGGCTAATTATGCCGTTAAGTATTGTAATATCTAACCTGGTAAGGTTTGGGGTGCAACTGCTGCTTTTTATAGCCATGATTATTTATTACATGTTAACCGGCCAGCACTTTGGGCTTAACTGGTATATTTTGCTTTTCCCTGTCGTGGTAGTTTTAATGGGTTGCATGGGTTTAGGTTTGGGTATGATCATTTCGGCCATGACAACCAAATATCGCGACCTGGCATTTTTGGTAGTGTTCGGCGTACAGTTGCTCATGTACTCCACTACGGTTACTTACCCGCTATCTACCGCGCTCGAAAAATTTCCGAAATATGCGTGGATTATCAAGTATAATCCCATGACGCCTATTATCGAAACATTCAGGTACGGGTTTTTAGGCAGCGGCAGCTTTAGCTGGCAAAGCCTGGGGGTTTGCGCCCTTGTTGCCATTATAGTTACCATGGTTGGAATCATTATATTTAACCGGGTGGAAAAGAAATTTGTGGATACAGTGTAACGGGATAAGATACATGAGTAACATTGCGGTTAAAGTAGACAATATATCCAAAGCTTATTACCTGGGCGAAATTGGCACCGGTACCATATCCAGTGACCTGGAACGCTGGTATGCCCGTATACGCGGCAAAGAAGACCCCTTTTTACAAATTGCCGAAGCTAACGACCGTACTGCAAAAGGTGCCAGCGATATTGTATGGAGCCTAAAGGATATCAACTTTGAAATTAATAAAGGCGACGCGGTAGGCATTGTTGGCCGTAACGGCGCGGGCAAAAGTACACTGTTGAAATTGCTAAGCCGGGTAACATCGCCTACAACAGGCTCTATAAAAGTAAAGGGGCGCATTGCCAGCTTACTGGAGGTAGGTACCGGCTTTCACCCCGAACTTACAGGGCGCGAGAATATATTTTTAAACGGCGCTATATTAGGCATGCGCAAGCACGAGATAAAAAAGCACTTTGATGCCATTGTAGATTTTTCGGGGGTAGAGCGCTACATAGATACGCCTGTAAAAAGGTACTCCAGCGGGATGTATGTGCGGCTGGCCTTCGCGGTAGCGGCGCACCTTGATTCGGAAATACTGATCGTTGACGAGGTGCTGGCCGTGGGCGATTACGAGTTCCAGAAAAAATGCCTCGGTAAAATGAAGGACGTTAGCCAGGGCGAAGGGCGTACGGTTTTGTTTGTAAGCCATAATCTCGGTTCCATAAAAAATTTATGCACCAAAGGGCTTTTCCTGAAAAACGGGATGCTGCAGCAAGCCGGCGATATCGATACTATTACCGATATGTACATAAAGGATATCCCGGTAACGGAGGACGACGAAACATTTACGGTAAACTACCCGCCGCAGCCTGACAAGCAGGGCTATATCTCCTACCTGTCTATAAGTAACGAAACAGGCACCATTAAACCTGAGTATGATGTTTTTGAGCATGTGGTATTAACCGCTAAGTATCATATAAAAGAACCTGTATTGGGCTTTTGCCCTATTATCGAGGTAAAAAAAGATGGGATAGTGATATTCAATTCCTTCCTGTCAGACACGGACGAAACGGTGCTTAACGGCCAAACCACCGGCGAACATTCATATAAAGTGAGGTTGTACGCGCCGTTAAAAAAAGGCAGGTATTCCGTATCCTTCCGCCTGGGCAGGTTGCGGGTAAGCGACATCGACGCGGTGGAGGATGCCATTACTTTTTATGTGGAAGAAACATCATTTGACCCGACGATAAAATCTTACGCGTCCTTTAGGAAAGCGCTGGTTGCAACCGTATTAGATTGGGAGAAACAATAACAGCATGGGCCCGGTATTAATATCATGTATTCCACGGCTTAACGATGCCCAGCAAAAAGGCCTGCTTGCCCTAATAAGTGAATTTGAAGCGCGCGGGTTAACGGTACATTTATGGAGCGACCATAAGTATCACTTGCTGCGTAAGTATGATATAGAGAAACTCATTTTCCCGGTACGCGAAAAGAACCGGTATACCCGGTATTGGTACTATCTTAAAACCTGGCTGCAGCTTGATAAAAAGAAATGGTTTGAGCGCATCAAACGCTGGAATAATAACGATGATGACAGTTTTGGCAACAGCGAACTGCAAAAATATATTAAGGAGAGCGCGCGTGTTTTATCTATCATAAACCCCGCTTGGTTTTTGTGCTGGAACCCCTATTGCTGCAGGTTTGGTATAGCTTACGATGCCGCTAATTTGCTCGGCTTTAAAACCATTGGTATTGACTGGGGCTTTCTGCCCGATACCTTTATTTTAGACAGTAAGGGCATACTGGCCACCTCCGAGATATTCAGTACAAACCCACTGGTAAAATACCGCGAAAAAAGCCTGCAGGTTTTCAGGCAACGGGGCGAGATCATTTTTGAGCAGTTAAGTGCAAAAAGTTTAAGCCTGTACAAACAGCCGAAAGCCGAAATACCCGCTGATTTTCAAAAAAAGGTAAAAGACGCGGTAAAGATATTGGTGCTTGGCATTGGTGAAATTGATGCCGGCGCTTACCCGCCGGAACACCCCGAAAGAAAGGGGTTGCTGCCTTTCCACGAATCGGCCTACCGGCAGGCAGTTGATATTGCGGCGGCCAGCGAAAAATTCAGGGTGATATTTAAGCCGCACCCATCTCATAACCT
>JBDSIC010000444.1:0-3507 GCA_039918195.1 Mucilaginibacter sp. | reverse complement strand
GTATCTTTATTGATATCGGCCAGCATCTCCTCGGCAATCTTTTCAAGCCTTGCCTCGGTATACCTCATTGCCGCAGGCTGGTCACCATCGATAGAACCATAGTTACCCTGTCCTTCAACAAATGGGTAGCGTAAGCTCCAATCCTGTGCCATACGCACCATAGCGTCGTAAACTGAAGTATCACCGTGCGGGTGGTACTTACCCAGCACCTCACCCACTATACGGGCCGATTTTTTATACGGTTTGTTGTTGCTAAGGCCCAGGTCGAGCATGCCATACAGCACACGCCTGTGCACAGGTTTTAACCCGTCGCGAACATCGGGCAGCGCCCTTGACACGATAACAGACATTGAATAATCAATGTATGCTGATCGCATTTCCTCATCAATATTTATCGAAATTATCCGGTCTTCTCTGTGCGGGTTGTCGTTGTCTATTTCGTCAGCCATTTGTTTTTTATGTAGATCTTCTCTTTAAGTATATGTGCTAAAAAAAGTGTTTTCTAAGCGACCTGCGAAGTTAAGAATATATATGATTTTTGGTGCAAATGTTGGTAACAATATGGCGCCAATGTTAGTAAAACAGGCACGATTTTAAAACCAGTTGAAAAGCAGTAATTTGGATGGCTATTTAACCTTTTTCCAATGCTCTTCTACCCGGGTTCCGTTGGGTAAAATGCCCTTAAAAGTAAGCGTATCATTTGCTATGGTGTAGGTGTAAGGTATTTTTACACCTATGGTTTGCGATGGCTGGCTGCTATAGGTTTGCATTTCAAAGCAGGTATCGGCCTTTAGGGTATAATCGCCCGCTTCGTATTTAAAGGGAGGTTCGCCGGCTTCAATAACAAATGCCTCAAAGCCCGACCCGGTGTAGGTGCGTTGTAAGGCATAAACGGTTGGTTTTTCTGCTTTTTTGCCATTAGATATGCCTCCGCAGTACTCCCAAACCCCTTTTATTGAAGCACTGCCAAACGAGCAGAACAACACAATAACAAATGCAGAAACTATTGATCTTTTCATTACTCAGCCCAGTTTATTCCTTTTTTTAATAGTGATAATGTTCTCTCTTCTTCGCTGCCTGCTAACGGTGCAAAATTGTAAAGCCATTTTGCTGTTGGCGGCAAGCTCATTAATATCGATTCGATACGGCCATTGGTTTCTAAACCAAATTTTGTGCCGGCATCATATACCAAATTAAACTCAACGTAACGGCTGCGGCGTTGGTATTGCCATTGCTGATTTTCTTCGGTAAAAGTTTTATGACGGTTGCGGTTAACCAGCTCAAGATACACCGGGGCAAATGACCGCGCCAGTGCTTTTGAGAACTCAAATATGGTTTCCCACGAAAGTTCGTCTGTTGCAGTAAGCCTGTCGTAAAATATGCCGCCTATGCCGCGGGTTTCGTTACGGTGCTTTATAAAAAAGTAGTCGTCGGCCCATTGCTTAAAACGGTGGTAAAAATCGTGGTTATAGGTATCGCAAACAGCTTTAAGGCTGGTGTGGAAATAGCGTGCGTCCTCGTCTATTACATAGTGTGGCGTAAGGTCTATACCACCGCCAAACCAGCGTACAGGCTGTTGCCCCGGCGTTGCAGCAGGCATTTCAAAATACCGTATATTCATGTGGATGATGGGCACCCAGGGATTGTTGGGGTGGATAACAATGGATATACCGGTAGCAAAAAAATCGTCCGACTCCACCTTCAACGCATTTCTCATGCTGTCTGGCAGTTTGCCGTGTACGGCAGAAAAGTTTACGCCGCCTTTTTCAAATACATTGCCGTTTTGTATAATGCGGGTAAGCCCGCCGCCACCACCATCACGCTCCCATTGCTCACTTTCAAAACTGCTTTGGCCATCGGCGGCTTCAAGGGCCCGGCATATTTCGTCTTGAATTTCCCTGTAATCTGCTGCAACCTGTTCTTTACTGATCATCGGTGCAAAAGTAATTAATTGTTGATTAAGTGAGTGGTTGATTA
Organism: Mucilaginibacter sp.; assembly: GCA_039918195.1. Taxonomy (GTDB): domain Bacteria; phylum Bacteroidota; class Bacteroidia; order Sphingobacteriales; family Sphingobacteriaceae; genus Mucilaginibacter. The sequence goes on along the minus strand of JBDSIC010000444.1, from coordinate 1,530 downwards.
GGTTGATAAGATCAAATGAAGCTTAACTACTCACTAAGCATCAAGCCAACACACTTCCCTCGGCTTCTTCTTCCACGTAATTAAGGTCTTTACTAAAGCTTTCCTTTAACTGGCTAAGCGCGAATAATGAAATGGCGGTGAGTATAAACATCATGATAAACCCGCTGGTTACCATGCCGTAATGACTAACAAAGGCATCAAAGGCAAAGTTAATAGGTATCAAAGCGCCCCTTACAAAATTAGGAACGGTGGTAGCTACGGTTGAGCGTATATTGGTGCCAAACTGCTCGGCACCGATGGTAATAAACGTGGCCCAGTAACCCACACACAAGCCCATTGCCAGGCATACCCATTTAAATTTGTCGGGTGTTATACCGGTGCTGGTTAAATAAACAATCACGCTGAGTACAGAAAGTACTTGAAATATCAGCATAGCCAGTTTGCGTGACTTGGTTAACTGTGATAATATCCCTGCAAAAATATCGCCTACGGATATACCGATGTAAGTAAACATTACACCTGTGCCGGCACTAAGCAGTTCGGTAGCGCCTAATTCTTTACCAAACTCAGGTGCCTGGGTTACCAGTATACCCACCACAAACCACAGCGGCGAACCGATGAGTATACAGCACATATATTTTTTAAACCTTCCCCAGTTGTTAAATAGTATAAATATGTTCCCTTTAGATATGTTCTTGCCGGCAATGCTCTTAAACATACCCGATTCAAATGTGCCTATCCGTAACAAAAGCAGCACAAAGCCCAGGCCGCCGCCGGTAAAGTAAGCCATGCGCCAATCCTCTTTGCCCACCAACGCGGCTACAACAGCACCAAATAAGCCAATTACCGCTACAATGGTTGTACCCCAGCCGCGGTTTTTCTTGCTCAAAGTTTCGGTAACCAGGGTGATACCTGCACCCAGTTCACCGGCAAGGCCAACGCCGGCAATAAAGCGTATAATGCCGTAGGTAGTTACATCATGCACAAAACCATTGGCAATGTTGGCCAGCGAGTATAAAATAATAGAGCCGAACAGTACTTTTATCCGGCCAAATTTATCGCCTATAATACCCCATAGTATACCACCCAAAAGCAGGCCGCCCATTTGCATATTCAGGATAAATACCCCCTCTTCCCTTACATTTTCGGCAGTTACACCAATATCGTGCAGGCTGGCAGTACGTACAATAGCAAATATGATTAGGTCGTACAGGTCGACAAAATAACCTAAGGCGGCTACCAATACCAGGAAGATTGCGTTACGTGACGTTGTTTGGGTAGAAATTGCAGTCATTTAAATTTGATAATTAGGGTTTGCATGCAAACATATAATTTTTTGCATAAAAAAACCCCTGCAATTTTACAGGGGTGCTTTTATAAGATGGAGGTTGTAATTTAAACTTTTTTAACTTTTACAGCCTGTAAGCCTTTTCTTCCTTCTTCAACGTCATATTCAACGCTATCATTATCTTTTATAGCGTTCACGCCGCCTTCTACATCTTTAAAGTGCACAAAAAGATCTTTACCGTC
>JBDSIC010000443.1:0-2806 GCA_039918195.1 Mucilaginibacter sp. | reverse complement strand
CCGAGGCGCAAATTGGTTTAGCGCTGCGTATTCTTTGCGGTTTTGGTATCAATGAAATTGCCACCGCCTTTTTAACCAACAAAGAAACTATTAACAAACGCCTTTTTAGGGCCAAAGAAAAACTGCGAACCGAAAAGGTAAAAATTGAGTTTCCAAATTCTACAGAGATCAACAAACGGTTAGAAACAGTTTTAACAACCTTATATCTTTTATATAACGAAGGGTATTATTCGTCTAGCCAAGATATAACTATACGTAAAGAACTATGCCTGGAGGCTATGCGTCTAACCTATCTATTGATAGAGAATACCCCTACCAATTTGCCTGCAGTAAATGCTTTATTATCATTGATGTGTTTTCAATCGTCGCGGTTTGACGCACGTACCAACCAAAACGGCGATACCATATTGTACCATGATCAGGATACCAAACTATGGAACAAAGAATTGATAGAAAAAGGTGAGTTATATTTAAACAGGGCATCACAAGGAGATCAACTCACTAAGTATCATTTAGAAGCGGGGATTGCTTATTGGCACACAATCAAAACAGACATTCCCAAAAAATGGGAAAACATATTACAGCTGTATAATCGCTTGCTGCAGATAGAATATTCGCCTATTGCCGCACTTAACCGTACCTACGCGCTGGCCAAAGCAAATGGTATAGCACAAGCAATTATTGAGGCAGAGAAACTAAATTTGGCCGATAGCCATCTATATCATTCTTTGTTAGGCGAGTTGTATTTAAGCGAGGATAAAACCAAAGCGGCTGAACATTTTAACAAGGCTTTTTTATTAACGAGATCTGCTGCCGACAAAGCGATTATTACTGATAAATTACGTCAATGCTTTTAAAATTAGCACTTACATATTTGGTAATATCTTGCTATTATTGCGTTTAAACCAAATAAGCTTAATGTAATGCGCCGGCTGCTTTTTATACTGTCATTTTTCATATTGGCCCCTATCCTATCATCTGCCCAGGTTAATGAGCATGTTTTTTGGACAGCTATTTTTAATACCACCAAGCTTAACGATAAATGGAGCTTACAAACAGATGTGCATTTTCGCACATCAAATGAATATAAAAACCTGCGAAGTATATTAGTAAGACCTATTTTACTTTATAATGTGAGCAAAAATAGCAGTGTGGGTTTGGGGTATGCATTGTTTGATGTTTTTACCCATTCGGCTGCGCCAAACACTACAGAGCATCGTATTTATGAGCAGTTTATACAAAAGCAAAACATACAAGCCGTTGCTATAACTCACCGTATCCGCGTTGAGCAACGTTTTACTGAAAGGCCGGGTACGTCTGAACTTTTTACACAGCGTTTCCGTTACTATATACGCGCCCTTATCCCTTTGGCAAAACAAAAAGAAACAACATTTAATAAAGGAATGTACACCGCGATACAGGACGAGCTATTCTTCCATATGCAAATTAATGACCAGGTAAATAGCAGCTTGTTTGACCAAAACCGTTTAGGAGCAAGTATAGGCTACCGCTTTAGCCCAAAGTTTGATATGGAGTTTAGTTATACTAGTCAGCATATTAAGCGCATAAGCAGTACCGTTTCAAATAGTATTGCCCAGCTTGGCGTTTACACCCGCTTTTAATAAGACTATTTAGCAAACCCTACGCGCAGGCTTATCAATTGCCTTACACAGCGGGAAGGTTTCTTTTCATCTTGTATTATGATACGGAACGGACCCTCTGTAGTTGGCAAAGGTTTACCATCAACATTGTTAGTTAATATAATTGCCCTGTCGGTAAATGCCTTATCCAGTTCGGTCAAGGCAAAGGTGGCTTTATAACCGTCGCTTGCTTCAGCCAATACAAATTTGGTCAGGTTCTCCCCTTTTAAATTCTCACCAAGCGTGGCTCCTGCTTTCTGCAAAATATCACCCAAAAGCACGCCTTTGTAAACATGTTCTTTCCCCTCTTTATCTTTACGATTTACGGTCACCTGCTTATACTTTTCATATTCAGCTACAGTAATATTTAATGGTGTGGATACTTCGCCTGTCACCTTAACTATGGCCTCTTTATTTTGTGCCGATGATAAGAATGGTGCTGATAACAATATCAATAATATAATTGAATTAATAATTTTTTTCACGGTTATTAAGTTTAGTAAAAGTTACACAATAATAACGTTACTTATTTATTTCAGCATTAGTAATCATAGTTATTGGTAATGAGCTTAATATATATATGATATACCGATAATATATTCTAACTTATACCTAATAAACAACGTATAAGAATATATATACCATTACACCTAATGTTGAAATCTTTAAGAATACCTCTGGCAGTATTGCTCATGGGCATTACCTGGGCCATATTCAGCGATCCGATAATTACGTTCTTTTTTAAGTACTTAACATCTACACAGCAAGACACTTACAGAAGCGTTAATGATTTCATTTTTGTAATACTTATAAGCATTTATTTATTTATTGTAATACGAAGACAACAGCTTAAACTTTCACAATCAGAGGAACAATACAGGGCGCTGTTTGAATCAAACCCTAACCCTATGTGGATATATGACATAGATACCTTTAAGTTTATTAACGTTAATAACGCGGCTGTTAAAAAATATGGGTATGAGCGTAAACAGTTTTTACAAATGACTATTTGTGATATTCGCCCTGAGCGAGACCATGCTAAAGTGCGGAAGTTTGCAAATGAACTTAGTAACGGAGTAAGACATTCGGGAATATGGGAACATTTAAAAGCTAACGGGCAATCTATTAAGGTAGCTATTATATCTCACGCGGTTACTTTTGAAAAC
>JBDSIC010000442.1:0-7399 GCA_039918195.1 Mucilaginibacter sp. | reverse complement strand
TAAGCCGCCTTCGATATATACTTCACCAAACTCCTTTTAGCTACCGGCAACAAGGTTTGTTCCAGCGGGAAACTAATATCGCTTTGCACATAGTACACCGCCGGGTTGGGCAAATGCTTGCGCTTTTTGATCAGTTGCAGCTTTATCGCTTCGGGTGTATTGGTGATGCTTTGCTCGTAAGTATCAATAAACTGTATGTTGATGCCGCGGTATTTATCGTCCTTACTCTCAAAAATGGTTATTTGATATTCGTAGATAAAGCTGGTACGGTCGTTACCGTTGCGCAGCGAGAAGTATCCGTTAAAAGGAACAAGCGGCACCAGGCCAACGGGATTAATATCCAGGCGGCTCTCTACAAAATCATATATCTCTTTACCAGTTTGTATAGCAGGGTCCATTACCTGTAACGAATAGGAAATTATCCTTTCAATCTCCTGCATGGAATTATCATCCTGCACAATTTTTTGGTAGGTAAGCTTCACCGCGTCGATATCTGCCTTGGTTAAGCGTTGCGGGAAGGCCTGCTGCAATACGGTTTTGTTTTGTTTAAAGTCGATAAGGTTATTGTAATGGAAGATAAGGTCGGTAAGGTTGGGGTATAGTTTACTTTTATCAAAGTGCCTGTTTATTTCCTGCAGGTAACCTAACAGGATATATTTTTTGTGCTCAAAATCTATCGCGCCCTCAATAAACCAGTTAACGCCAAGCGAATCCATATATTGACCTCCTTTCGTGCAGCTTAAATTAAATAAAAAAAGCCACTTTTGCAATATGCCTACCGGAACGCTTTATTTAATACCTGTGCCGCTTGCCGATGATGCCGCGGCCAAATCGCTTACGCCTTATTTGGTGGATACCATCAACAGTATAAAGGAATATATTGTTGAGAACGAAAAAACCGCGCGCCGCTGCCTGCGTGAAGCCGGCTTAAAAACCCCGCAAAGCGAGTTGATAATACACGATTATGGCAAACACCACCGTGATGTACCTATTAACGAGTTTTTTACAGGATTGCTTGCAGGTAATGATGTCGGCTTGATGAGCGAAGCCGGCTGCCCGGGCATAGCCGACCCCGGCGCTGATATTGTTGCCGAAGCACACCGCAAAGGCATTAAAGTTGTCCCGCTGGTAGGGCCAAGCTCTCTTTTACTGGCGCTGATGGCTTCGGGATTTAGCGGGCAAAGCTTTACTTTTCATGGTTATTTACCTATTGATAAGGTAGAACGCAGCCGCCGGGTAAAGGAACTGGAAGGGCTTGCAGAAAAAAATAAGCAAACACAGCTATTTATTGAAACTCCTTTCAGGAACAACCCAATGCTGGAGGAAATATTACGCACCTGCAGCCCCGGCACCAAACTTTGCATTGCCAGCAACATTACCGCTGCGGATGAATTTATCCAAACAAAAACCATTGCCGACTGGAAAAAGCAGGTGCCTGAATTACATAAAAAACCAACCATTTTTTTACTGTTCCGTTGATGAGATATGGTAATAAGCGAACAACATGCTAAAGTATTAATTGTAGGCGCCGGCCCTTCGGGACTAATGATGGCGGCACAGTTACTCAGGCATGGCGTTCAGCCGGTTATTATCGACAGCCGTAAAGGGCCTACCGACCAATCAAAGGCATTAGCCGTGCAGGCACGCACGCTTGAAATATACCGCCAGTTAGGCATTGCAGACAGGGCAGTAAACGAAGGTAAAATTGCATCGGGCCTTACATTTAACCAGGATGGTAAAAAACAAGCATCTGTAATTTTTGAAGGTGTAGGTAACGGTCAAACGCCTTTCCCCTACATCCTGCTATACCAGCAAAGCAAAAATGAGCGCCTATTGTTGAATTATTTAACCCAAAACACCTGCCCGGTTTACTGGGATACCAATTTATTATCGCTAACACAATGCAGTGACAGCGTTACCGCGCAACTGAAGCATAACGACACCGAATACAACCTAATTGCCGACTGGGTGGTTGGCGCAGATGGCGCGCATAGCGCAGTAAGGCACTCTGCCGGCATCAGCTTTACCGGCGACACCTACCCTCACAAGTTTTATTTGGCTGATGTTGAATTGGATAATGAAATAGGCGATAATTTACAGATATACCTGTCCGGTAAAAATCTGGCTGCCTTTTTCCCAATGCCCGAGAAGAACAATTTCCGCATTATCGGCAGCATCCCACGCAACCTTGAAGGCAATGCTGAATTAGAGCTTGACGAGATATTACCCCATTTAAATAAAACAACCGGCTACCCGGTAAAGGTTGCACGCAATAAATGGTTCACGCTGTACAAGCTGCACCACCGCATGGCCGATAATTTCCGGGAGCAGCGCTGTTTTTTAATTGGCGATGCGGCGCATATCCACTCGCCCGTAGGCGGACAGGGCATGAACACCGGTTTGCAGGATGCCTATAATTTAGGTTGGAAACTGGCCGGCGCAGTAACCGGGAAGATCAACACCTCTATTGTGAGCACCTACGCGGATGAACGCCAACCCGTGGCCCGCCAGCTGTTAAACACCACCGACCGTGCCTTTAACTTTATCACATCCGAAGGCTGGCTTGCCCAATTCTTTAAAAAATGGGTAATGGCCAAAGTGGTCACCTTTGTATGGGGCAGTGAGAAATTACGAAAGGTATTTTTTAAGACGGTATCACAAACGGGCATAGATTACCGGGAAAGCCGCATCAGTTTAAATTTAACCCCGTCTGCCAAGATACAAGCCGGTGACAGGCTGCCTTACATAAAAATATACGACGAAAAGCAAGAAGTGGAAACTGACCTGCACGCATGGTGCGCCAAGCCGGGCTTTACGCTTATTATGCTTGGCAAACTCCCCGAGATAGATGTTTTCGCATTAGCTAAATGGATAACGCAAAAATACAATGGCAGCCTAAATCTTTTTTACCTGCCGCCATCAGCCAAAAACAGTGAGGTATATGATGTTTTCGAAATAAAAGAAGGGCAGAAAAAAGCACTGATTGTCCGCCCCGATATGCACATCGGTTTTATTACCGATGTTGTGGCTATTGAGGTGATGGATAATTATTTGGTGAATGTGGTAGGGTTTGAGGTTTAGGGATAATTATCTACCCGTGTATCGTTTCGCGCTTACCATAATTTTGAATTACCTGCGCCTCAAAGGCAAGGTATTCTTTCCAGCGCGCGTCCACATCAATATCTTCTGCGTATTTTTTTGCCAGGCGAATGAACATCGCATAATGCGTCGCCTCGCTTATCATCAACTCGTGGTAAAAGGCGGCCAGCTCCGCGTCATTGATATTCTCTGACATCACCTTAAAGCGTTCGCAGCTGCGCGCCTCTATCATCGCCGAAAATAGTAAACGGTCTATAAGTTGCACGGTGCGTCCGCCGCCTTTTATAATAAATTTGGCCAGTTCGCCTACGTAGTTATCCTTACGTTCGCGGCCAAGCACATAGCCGCGTTGTATGATCAGGTCGTGCACACGCTTAAAGTGGTCCATTTCCTCCTGTGCCAGGGCTATCATTTCCTGCACCAGATAGCTTAAGTTAGGGTTTTGTACAATAAGGGTGATGGCATTGGTGGCGGCCTTCTGCTCGCAATAAGCATGGTCGGTCAGTATTTCTTCGATATTGCTTTCTACCACGTTGGTTACCCAGGTTGGGTCGGTAGGCAGTTGTAATTTAAGTATGGTTTTTTCGCTCACGGTAAACAAAGCTAAGATTTAATCTTCGTCGTTAAAAGCGGGGTTGTTGGACAGGGAGCGGGCGTGGTGGTGGATGGTTAGGATGTTAACTTGGTTATCAGAAACTATTTTATATATTACCAGGTAATTTCCAAAGATCAGTTCCCGGTAACTGCTATTCATTTCAGGCATCTGCTTGCCTATTAATGGTTGATAAGATAATTTATCTATAGCGTGAATAATATTTTTCTTCTCTAAGAGTGCATATTTTATGGAGTCGCGTTTGATGTAATCAACAATTTCTTTCAAATCAAACCTGGCAATCTTTGAAAATACAATTCTTACCATGTATCCATTTCTTTTTTCAGGTCTTCCCAATCAATGCCTTCGCCGTTGTCTATTTCTTGTTCGGCTGTTTCAATCTTATGCATCAAAATGATTTTCCCTATCAGGTCATCTGCTGAAAATGTTTCAGGCATATGATCCACCAGTTCCCTTACTTTTTCTTTAGTTAGCATAACGTCTGAATTTATTAATATAAATATACGGCTTTTACCTGTACAAGTTTTTACTCTCTATAAAATCTAAAACGGCATCGGGCACAAAATATTGGATATTCTTCTTTTCGGCCAGCGACCGGCGGATGAATGTGGCCGACAATTCCATCAGCGGTGTCATGGTAATGGTTACAGATGGGTGCGATGCCAGTTCGGCATTCTCATAACCCGGGCGCGGGTAAACGTACACCCTGTAATCACGTAATATCAGCTTGTAATTTTTCCATTTAGGCAGCGATATCAGGTTGTCCGAACCCATAATAAGCGCAAATTCATGCTGCGGATATTTCTCTTTTAAATGGGCAAGGGTATCAATGGTGTATGATGGCTGCGGCAATTTTAGTTCTACGTCGCTTACTTCTATACGGGCCGAATTATCGGTAGCCAGTTTGGCCATTTCCAGCCTGTCGTAAGTATTGATAAGGTCGCTGTATTTTTTGAGGGGGTTTTGGGGCGATACGACCAGCCATACCTTATCAAGCGTAGTATGGTTGGCCATGTAGTTGGCTATAATTAAATGGCCGATATGTATAGGATTGAAGGAACCGAATAGCAAGCCTATTTTCATCCGTTTGCAATTGTTAGTTGGGTATGCAGTTAATAAATACTACCTGAAGCACATTTACGGAACACGAAAGTTGACAGCTATCTATCCAATAAAATCCCGGACCAGCTGCTCAGCCTCTTTACATGCCGTGTTAAGGTCGTCATTTTTAAGGATAATATCAAATTGCGAAGCATAATTTAATTCCTTCTCCGCTTTGGCAAAACGCTCCTGCAATTTTTCGGCACTATCGGTACCCCTACCGGCCAAGCGCTGTTTTAAAACCTCCAGGGATGGCGGCTGTACAAATATAGCAAGTGCCTGCCTATCGTACTTGCGTTTAAGGTGTAAACCACCTACTACATCTATATCAAATATTACCGTTTTGCCTTTTTGCCAGATGCGCTCGATCTCGGTACGCAGGGTGCCGTAAAACGTGCCTGAATATACTTCTTCAAACTCAACAAACTCCTTGTGGGCAATACGGTGCAAAAATTCTTCTTTGCTGATGAAGTAATAATCTTTGCCGTCAACTTCCTGCCCGCGTGATGGGCGGGTGGTGGCAGATATGGAAAACTCCAATTCAGGCATTTTACCAAGCAGGTGTTTAACTATAGTTGTTTTACCTGCACCCGACGGAGCCGAAAATATGATGAGTTTTCCTTCCATATTGTTGGAATGTTGCAAGGTTATAAAGTTGAAAAGTTTTTAAAGGGAAAGTTAACCTTCCAACTTTGCAACATTAAAACAACTACTACAACACGTTTAATAATTGTTCTTTAATTTTTTCAAGCTCTTCCTTCATCCCTACTACCAGCTGCTGCATAGCAGCATCGTTTGATTTTGAGCCGATAGTATTTATTTCGCGGCCTATTTCCTGGGTAATAAAACCCAATTTTTTGCCGTTTGCATCAGCTTCTTTCAATGTTGCTATAAAATAGTTGCAGTGGCTTGTCAGCCTTGTTTTTTCTTCTGTGATGTCAAGCTTGTCAATATGATAGATCAGTTCCTGCTCAAAGCGGTTTTGGTCTATCACCTCAACACCTGTGGCTTCGGCTAAAAACTGGTTGAGGCGTTCGCGTATCTGGGGTACACGTTTGGGTTCCTCTACCTCTATATCTTTTAAATTTTGCATGATGATACCTACACGCATCTTAACATCCTTCTCCAGCACACCGCCCTCGTCTTTCCTGAATTGCTGGAAAGCCGCCATCGCCTGGTGAAAGGTTTTTTCAACCACTTTCCACTCATCTTCTGACACGGTATCCTCTTCGTATTTTACTACTTCGGGCAAGCCTAATGCCAGCTGCAATAAATTACTGGTCGGCTCATTCAATTCATCGCTTACTACTTTTAGCTGTTCGTAGTAATGTTTAAGCAGGTCTTTATCAATACCGGCCGCTTTTACAGCCGAGCCGCTTTGCTCTACATTGATGGACAGGTTTACCTTTCCGCGCTCAATTTGCTTACTGCAATCGTTACGCAGTTGAAACTCCTTGTCCGAAAACATTTTGGGTAACCGTAACGACAGTTCAAGAAACTTACTGTTCAGGGATTTTATTTCAACGGTATATTTTGTGCCGCCGGCATCAAAACTGGCTATTCCATACCCCGTCATGGATTTTATCATGTGCAAAGATAATTTTTTTACTTATTTAAGTTCATTTTATTACGAAGGCGATTTGCCCGCATTTAACACTATTTCACACTTACTCTGAAATACAATATTTAAGTTTGCGTTGAAATACCAGCCATGCGCAAACACCTCCTTTTATTTTTTATTACCTGCTGCATCCCATATATGTTACATGCGCAACAGCAGCCCGGTATAAAAGGGGTATTATATAAAAACAATTCGGCAGCCCGTATAGCGCTTGCGGTAATTACTAACCCGCGTACAAATACCATTATGCTGAGTGATGAGTTGGGTATGTTTACCATCCCGGCATCGCCCGGCGACACATTATTGATCACCAAAAAGGGCTACACAGCATACAGGCACGCGGTTAGCAATAAAAACGACATCATCATTTACCTGCAGCCCGAAATGGTTATCGAGCTGGATGAAGTAAAAGTAAAGGGCATCACCAAACGCGAGGAATTTATGGATATAATGAGCAGCTACCGCAGCCAGGGGTCTTTGTTTTTAGGCAAGCCGCCTGCGCTGCTTTTCCTTAACTCCCCAATAACCGGGTTATATGAGTTGTTTGGCAAAACGCCAAAACGCGCCCGCCACTTTGCCACATTTGCCAAAGCCGACCTGGAGCAGGACATTGTTAACCGCCGCTATAACAAGGACCTGGTAAAACGCGTTACCAGCCTTAATGACGAGCAGGCGCAAAAGTTTATGGATTACTATACGCCCTCCTTTGAAGATATGCAGGGTTGGAATGATTACGAGCTGGTGAAGCGTGTGAAGAGGTATTTTGAGTATTATAAGAAAAACCCAACTCCGTGACCAAAACCCGGCTTCACAACTGGCTTCAGTTTGCAACTGAAGCTTTGGATAAAAGGAAGTTTATAGCTTCCGGGTTTAGAAAATTACAAACTTTCTACTATCATTTAAGCTTAAGTCACAGACTTAAGCTAGTTTTAAATTAAAGAGAGTTTTCAAGTCCTCTCCTTCGA
>JBDSIC010000441.1:0-15513 GCA_039918195.1 Mucilaginibacter sp. | reverse complement strand
GCGGTTCGATGCTGATCAGCTGCATAATCTCGTCGCTGATGATGTCGATGATATTCTCGGCTTCGTGGCGGCGGCGTTCTTCCAGGCAGATGTCGCATTTGCCGCATTTGCGGGCATTGTCTTCGTCAAAATAGGCCAGCAGCATTTGGCTGCGGCATTTTTTGTGGGTGGCATAAGCCAGTACGGCTTCCACCTTATTTTTGTACACCGCTTTGCGCTGCTCTATGTAAGCCTTGTTAATATATAGTTCATTGGCTTGCAGGCGTGATTTCAGGTAGGTTATCTGCGGCTGGTCCGTTTGCTGCAGGTAGTTTATTATTTTGTATTCCTGTAGCTGGAGCAGGCCCTCAATTACCTGCTGCACGCTCATGTGGGTGCGGCGGGCAAGGTCAAACTCTTTAAGGCGCACATAATTATCAAACGCCCCGCCGTACGATCGCAGCAGGGTTTTTATAAATAGGTCCCAGCCCGGGTTGGCTATCTGGAAACTGTACAACGCCTCGTTCATCACCACAAACCTAAACCTCGAAGGCAGAAACACGCTCTCGTTAAATGATACGTATTCGTCCTGCTCTAAAAACTTAAGGGCATTAAGGGTTTTAAATATGTCCAGCTTAAAGCGGTCGCAAAAGCTGCTGATATCAAAATCAAAACTAACACCCGCCCCTGCCCCGTAAGCTACCTGGTACATATTTGACAACTGATGGTATACCATCTTTATTTCATCAACCGATGGAAAACTGGTAGTAAGTTTCCGCTCCTGTTTGTATCGGTCGGCAGGATTATATAATAGCACGGCGTAGGCTTTTTGGCCGTCGCGCCCGGCGCGCCCGGCCTCCTGGTAATAAGCTTCCAGGCTTTCGGGTATATCCTTGTGTATCACAAAGCGCACATCGGGCTTATCTATCCCCATGCCGAAGGCGCTGGTGGCTACCATTACTTGTACCTTGTTATTCTTCCAGTCATCCTGGCGGCGTGTGCGTTCGTCCATGGTCATACCCGCGTGGTAATTACCTGCAGATATACCGTTCTCGTTATAAAAATTAGTTATCAATACAGTTTCCTTACGGCTGCGCACGTAGACGATACCGCTTCCCTTAACACCGGTGGCAATGGTCAGAAGCTTGCGGTGCTTGTCCTCGCTGTGTTGCACTACGTAGCCCAGGTTACGGCGCTCAAAACTTTGCTGAAATACCTGATAGCCAGACTTAAACTCTAACTTTTGGGTGATATCTTCTTTTACATCGCCTGTGGCGGTGGCTGTTAGCGCCAGCACCGGTACTTCGGGGTGTATCGCGCGCAGGTCGGCAACATGCAGGTACGGCGGGCGGAAATCATAACCCCACTGCGATATACAGTGCGCCTCGTCAATGGCAAATAGGTTTACCTTCATGTAGGCGATGCGCTCGCGCACCAGGTCGCTTAGCAGCCGCTCGGGCGACAGGTACAGGAATTTCACCGGGCCGTAAATACAATTATCCAGCGCAATATCTATCTCGCGCTTGCCCATGCCCGATACGATGGACACCGCCTCAATGCCTTTCGCCTTCAGGTTTTCCACCTGGTCCTTCATCAGCGATATAAGCGGCGATACCACGATACATATCCCCTCCATCGCCATAGCCGGTACCTGGAAGCATACCGATTTACCGCCGCCGGTTGGCAGCAACGCCAAAACATCGCGCCCGGCCAATACGGTATTGATGATATCCTCCTGCATGGGGCGGAAGGTATCGTGTTTCCAGTACTGCTGTAAAATGCGGTGAATTGTCATGTAAAAGTGGCAATCTCAAAACTATTAAAATGCTTCAATATATTTAACTTCGCAGCGTAAACATTTATAGTATGACTAAAGTTTATCTGTTCCTTATAATAATCCTTTTCGCTACCCCTATCCATGCCCAAAAATGGAACGTTGAAAACACTTCGGGGCCACCCAAAAAAGTTACCATAACTACCGACGAAGGCACCTGGATGAACCTTGATGTAAGTCCCGACGGTAAAACCATTGTGTTCGACCTGTTAGGAGATATTTACGCTATACCCCTTACCGGCGGCAAAGCCACTATACTGGCCGGTGGCCGCGCTTCGGAAGTGCAGCCAAGGTTTAGCCCCGACGGTAAATACATATCCTACACCAGCGACAAGGAAGGCGGCGACAACATCTGGATAATGAACAGCAACGGCGATAACAAACATTCCGTTACCAAAGAGAATTTCAGATTGCTTAACAATGCCTCATGGTCGCCGGATGGCGATTACTTGGTGGCGCGTAAGCATTTTACCGGTACGCGCTCTATGGGTGCGGGCGAAATGTGGCTGTATTATAAGTCGGGCGGCGAGGGCATGCAGCTTACCAAACGCAAAAACGACCAGCAGGATGCCGGCGAGCCGGTGATATCGCCCGACGGGAAATATGTTTACTGGAGCGAGGATGTAACCCCGGGCCTGGTCTTTCAATATAACAAAGACCCTTACGCGGGCATATATGCTATAAAAAGGCTTAACCGCACCAACGGAGAGATAGAAACCGTTACCGGCGGTGCTGGTGGTGCCTGCCGGCCACAAATATCACCCGATGGCCGGTTACTGGCCTTTGTAAAAAGGGTAAGGTTAAAGACAGTTTTATTTTTGCACAACCTGGATACTAACGAAGAATGGCCGGTGTACGATGACCTGTCGCATGACCAGCAGGAAACCTGGGCACTTTTTGGTGTATACCCCAATTTTGGCTGGACGCCGGACAGCAAGAACATTATTTTTTATGCCAAAGGCAAGATACACAACCTTGATATCAGCAGCCTTAATACTACCGAAATACCATTTGAGGTAACCACACAGCAGTTGATATCCGAGTCGCTGCACTTCCCGCAACGGGTTTTCCAGGAGGAATTTACCGCGAAGATGATACGGCAGCTCACCACCTCACCGGATGGCAAATTAGTGGCCTTTAACGCGGCGGGATACATCTACATAAAAGAATTGCCAAACGGCAAACCCCAGCGCATAACCACCACGCCCGATTTCGAATATGAGCCCAGCTTTAGCGCCGACGGCCGCTATATAGTCTACGTAAACTGGACCGATGAATTGAAAGGCTCCATTAATAAAATAGACCTTGTTACTAAAATAGTAACTCGCGTTACTGTTGAGAAAGGGTTTTACTATTCGCCAAAATTTTCCAACAAGGGCGATGTGATCATATTCCGCAAAGGAGCGGGCAACCGCGAACTGGGATATGCTTATGGCGCTAACCCGGGGATTTATACCATCCCGGCTAATGGTGGCACGCCCAAACTGATCATCAACAATGGCATACGCCCGCAGTTTTCGGCGGATGATAGCAAGATATATTACCAGGGCAGCGAAGGCGATAAAAAGGCTTTTAAGGTGATTGATATAACCGGTGCCAACACGCGCACCTTATATACATCAACCTATGCCACGCAGTTTTGCCCGAGTCCCGACGGGAAGTATATGGCCTTTACCGAGCTGTATAACTGTTATATTATTCCAATGGCTAATACCGGGTCGGCGCAGGAGCTATCGGCAACTAACAAGGCGTTGCCCCTGAACAAGCTGACACGAGATGCCGGCGCCTACCTGCACTGGAGCAGGGACGGTCAAAAACTGATGTGGACACTCGGCCCTAAATACTATGCAAGGGATATTAAAAGCGCGTTCCCCTATGCTGACGGCATACCGGATAAAACACCTGTTATAGATACCAACGCCACTGCTGATATAGGCCTGCGTTTAAAAACCGATGTACCTGCAGGTAAAATAGCTTTCACCAATGCCCGTATCATTACCATGAAAGGTGAGGAAGTGATAGAGAAAGGCAATATTATTATTACCGGCAACAGGATAACCTCGGTAGGTAACACTGCTGATATACCCGTGCCCGGGGATGCCAAAGTATACGATATGGCCGGCAAAACCATTATGCCCGGCATGGTAGATGTACACGCGCACTTAGGTACCAGCCCCGATGGTATATCGCCCCAGCAAAGCTGGGAGTATTATGCTAACCTGGCCTATGGCGTAACCACCTCGCACGATCCGTCAAGCAATACCGAAATGGTTTTTAGCCAGAATGAAATGCTGAAGGCTGGCAATATGGTTGGCCCGCGGGTATACTCTACCGGTACCATTTTGTACGGTGCCGATGGCGATTTTAAGGCAGTTATCAACAGTCTTGACGACGCACGGTCGAGCCTGCGGAGGCTGAAAGCAGTGGGTGCATTCTCGGTAAAAAGTTATAGTCAGCCACGCCGCGAGCAAAGGCAGCAAATTATTGAGGCCGCCCGCGACCTGCAGATGGAGGTAGTGCCTGAAGGCGGTTCGACCTACTTTAATAATATGAGTATGCTGCTCGACGGGCATACCGGTATTGAGCATAACCTGCCTGTTTGGCCTGTTTACAAGGATGTAAAAGCCCTTTGGAATACCACCCGCGTGGGCTACACCCCTACGCTCATCGTATCGTATGGCACCCAGTTCGGCGAAAATTACTGGTACGACCGCAACGAGGTTTGGAAGAATGACCACCTGCTTTCCTTTACCCCGCCTTCAATAGTTGATTCGCGGTCGCGGCGGCGGATGACATCTGAGTATGGTGATTACGGCCATATTGAGGTTGCCAAAGCGGTTAAGCAAATAGCTGATGGCGGCACTAAGGTTAATTTAGGCTCGCACGGGCAATTGCAGGGGCTTGGCGCGCACTGGGAATTGTGGATGCTGGCCCAGGGCGGCATGTCGCCTATGCAGGCTTTGCGCTGTGCTACCATGAACGGCGCGGCTTATTTAGGCATGGATAAAGAGATAGGGTCGCTGGAAACCGGCAAGCTGGCTGATTTGGTGGTGCTCAACGACAACCCGCTCGACGATATCCGTAACAGCGAAACCATTAAATATGTGATGGTTAACGGCCGCCTGTACGATACCGACTCAATGAACGAAATTGGTAACCGCGAAAAGCCCCGCCTGCGTTTCTGGTGGCAAATGACCCGCGGCGGCGATATGATCAACCTGCCGGTTAATAATACCGAGACGTATTTGTTTGGGGTACAGGATGGGGATTAACCCCCTAACCCCTGAAGGGGGAACTTATTTCGGATTTACTTATTTGTCATTCTTCGCTGCGCTCAGGATGGCAACTGGCAAGCGTTCCAGGTGTTCATTTTTTGAACCGTGAACACCGTGAACACCCCGTGAGCACTTTGGAACACCCCAGTGAATATTTTGGAACACCCCAGTGAATATTTTGGAACACTGCGGAATTTTGGCACCACTTAGCCTCACTCATTAAAGTCACTGAAATTGGCAATGCCTTTGCCGCCCTCTCCAAATGGAGAGGGCTTGTACTGACAGTGCTGCACGAAGTAACATTAATGGTTGAGGCAAAAAAAACTTACGCCGTCATTCACTTCCCGGCGAGTGGCAGCTATTTCCCGGCATGGCACTATCCCTACTTCCCTACCCACTCATAAAAACCCGGGAATGAGCCGTTCCACTGTTTTTCGTTATGCTTCTCACCTTTTAATACGATAACCGGCGATAGCTTTGCCGCGTTGCCTTTGGCTTTTACTATGGCAGCCATCTTTTCCATGTCGGGCACCATTTCTTTGCTTTCGGCATCGCCGCAGGCAAAATAAAAACGGTTATAGCTGTTTAGCTGCTGCTTTTCGGCATAAGCGAAAATATCTGTCGCCAGCCAGTAGGCCGGCGAGAAAACCCCGGCGGTGCCGAATACATTGGGATATTTTAACACGGCGTAGGTAGATATCAGTCCACCCATAGAACTGCCGGCGATGGTGGTGTGCTGCGCATCGCTTTGGGTGCGGTAATTATCATCTATGTAGGGCTTTAAATTTCTTACTAAGAAATCTACATACAAGCTGCCTTTGCCCTTGCCGTATTTAGAATCGTAGGGATTATACTCAGATATGCGTTCGTTGCCGCCGTGGTCAATGCCTACAATAATGCACTGTTTGGCTACCGGGAATTTGTCGACGATCTCGTCTACGCCCCACTCGCCATAACCGGCGCTGGTTTGGTCGAACAGGTTTTGCCCGTCGTGCATGTAGATGACCGGGTATTTTCTTTTTGAGGTGGCGTAGTCTGATGGCAGGTATATCCATACCCGGCGCTGGCGCATTAACTGCGGCATGTTAAACTGCTCCGTTATTATCTTTACGTTCGGGCTGATGGTATGTACCACCGGTTCGGGAATAAAGCCGTCCTTCCAGCCATCAATATTTAATATAATGGTGGTATCATTAGTTATTTTGTATTCGCGGTTAGCAACATCCTGCCCGCGCAGGTTTGATTCCACACCATCCCAGCTGCCTTTGGTCACCTTTAAATTATGCATACCGGGGCTAAGTTTTTTGGTGAGCGAATAGGTTTTATCACTACCCTGCAATTGCCAGTTTGTGTCGCCTGGGTTCCAGTCGTTAAAATCACCCGCTAAAAATAAACCCGGCATGGCATCTTTAACATTGGGTAATTTGCCTGTTTTAAAGGTCACGTTTACCTGTGCGCAAAGTTGGGTTATGGTTAGTGATGCTATTAATGCAAGCAATGATAATCTCTTCAGCATAATTGGTTAAAATAAAAAAGCCCGGGAATGTGATTGGCCTCACCTAATCCGATAGCTATCGGATCCTCTCCAAAGGAGAGGACTTGAAAAGCCGAGCGCAAGAGTAACTGCTCTTCTAAGCTATTTGGCCTCACCTAATCCGATAGCTATCGGATCCTCTCCAAAGGAGAGGACTTCAGAACTATGCGGCGACGACAGCACCCTCTCCGTTGGAGAGGGCCGGGGTGAGGCGCTCTTTTATCTTTTCTCTATATCAACATACTCCCTGTTGGTTTCGCCAACATATATCTGGCGCGGGCGGCCAATAGGTTCTTTGTTCTCTTTCATTTCTTTCCATTGCGCTATCCAGCCCGGTAAACGGCCTAAGGCAAATAGTACCGTAAACATATCCGTAGGGAAACCCAAGGCACGGTAAATGATACCCGAGTAAAAATCCACATTTGGATAAAGCTTGCGCTGAACAAAATACGGGTCTTTTAAAGCTACTTCTTCCAGCGCTTTGGCTATTTGCAGCACTTCATCGTCAATACCCAGTTTCTCTAATATATCGTCACAAGCCTTTTTAATGATCTTGGCACGGGGGTCGAAGTTCTTGTATACCCGGTGGCCAAAGCCCATCAGGCGGAAAGGATCGTTCTTATCTTTAGCCTTGGCTATCCACTTATCAGTATCACCGCCATCCTGCTGTATTTTTTCCAACATTTCTATAACCGCCTGGTTGGCGCCGCCATGCAGTGGTCCCCAAAGGGCAGATATACCCGCAGATAAGGAAGCGTAAAGGTTTGAATCAGATGAACCTACTATACGCACGGTTGAGGCCGAGCAGTTTTGCTCATGATCGGCATGCAGTATAAGCAGCTTGTTCATGGCGCTTACTATCACCGGATCTATCTCAATATCTTCGGTACGCTGCCCAAAGGTCATGTGCAGGAAGTTGGTTACGTAATCGTATTTATTAAGCGGGTAAATGTACGGGTGGCCCAGGGATTTTTTATATATCCATGATACCAGTGTAGACATTTTTGCCAAAGTTTTTACAATGCTCAGGTTTAACTCGGCTGCTGTTTGGTTTGGTTTTAACGATTCGGGATAAAAAGCCGACATGGCGCATACCAGTGATGACAGCTGCCCCATCGGGTGCGAGCCCTGCGGGAAACCGTCAAAAAACTTTTTCATATCCTCCTGCACCAAAGTATGGCGGCTTAACTGGTACTGAAAATCCTTTAACTGGTCGGTTGTTGGTAAATCGCCATAGATCAGCAGGTAGGCTACTTCAATAAAGCTCGAATTTTCTGCCAGCTGCTCAATGGAATAACCTCGGTACTTCAGTATTCCTTTTTCGCCGTCTAAAAACGTGATGGCGCTTTTGGTAGCCCCGGTGTTTTTATACCCTATATCAAGGGTTACATAGCCGGTTAGATCCCTCAGCTTAGATATATCAATAGCCTTCTCATCTTCGGTGCCTGTTATTACAGGCAGTTCGTATGTTTTATCACCAATTATTAGTTGTGCAGTTTCAGACATAGAAATTTAAGTGTATTGCAACAAATGTAAATAAATCTGCGTATTAAACGGGCTATAAAGGCTTTTGCATTGTAAATTTTATGGTGATAATTCCATAAATTTAAATTTTCAACCGAACATCTAAATATCGCATATTGAGCATGTCTACTAACGGCCGCCCTATTTTAACTATACATAACGATCACAGTATCTATCGGCTGCTGCTTATCGGCATGTTTATTTTGAGCCCGGCGCTATACTTTTTATGCCATAACGAAGCTTTTAACTCGTACGACCCTTTTTACCTGCGCGGCGTTAACAGTGTATTGTGCCTGCTAACCCTTGGTCTTTCCTTTATATCAAACAGGCCTGTTTATAAGGCAAGCCTTTACATCACCATCTTATCATTTATAGTCGTCAACAATTACCTGTTAATCAGCGAGAACAGTTTCGCGCCTGTTTACACGTACAGCTCGGTCATCGTTTTTATGGGGATGGTATTTTTGTGCAAACAGCGCCGGGAATTTGCAGTGTTAACCGTATTAAACACCGGTGCGGTACTGGCCGCGTATTTCACCTCCAAAAACACCGAAATAAGCATCATATCGCTGGTTATATTATTGGCGACTTTTACAACAATCGCTTACATCACATTCACAATACGTAAAGTATACCGCCTTAAATTTAAAAAAGCGGTTGACAACCTCACCCAGCTTAACCATACGCTGATGCTTAATGAGCAAAAGCTGCGCGAAAGCCGTAACCAGCTGCACGCCATTATCAACTCAATAAATGATATTGTTTTTGAGATGGACGAAAACAAAGATTGCCTTAACGTATGGTATAACGAAATGCTACCCTTGCATTTCGACCCAAAAAAAATGCTGACGCACCGGCTAAGGGATATTATAGGTGCCGAAAAAGCCGAACCTTTTAATGTCGCCCTTGATTATGTTATAAAGCACCGGAAGCCTACCTCGCTGGAATTTGCATCTGTTTTTGGTACCGATAAATGGTTTATGGCCAAAATGACCCCGGTTTTTGACAGGGAAGGCAATTATACGGCAAGGATATCGGTATCTATTTCTGATATATCGGGCCAGAAAAAATATGAACAGGCGCTTAAGCAAAATGAAGATCTGCTGCTGGAAGCCCACGCAATTGCCAAAATAGGCAACTGGTGGTACGATGGCGATACCCGGGAATACTACTGGTCAAACAATCTATATGCCTTACTTGAGATAGACAGTGTGCCCGATAATACCGATAAATTCAGCTATTACCTAAAGCTGGTACACCCTGACGACCTGGAAAGCACCAAAAATTTCTTCTCGGGTAAAAACAGGAGCACCAACGGTACTTTTGAGCATAAGTTTATAACACCCGAAGGCAACCTGAAATATATTAAGGTAATAAGGGGCGAAGTGATCTATGACGAAGCAGGGAAGTTTAAAAGAATATCGGGCATTATACAGGATATTACCGAGATACGGCTATCCGAAAAGTCGGCAAGGGTGAGCCAGGCCGAACTGATAGAGGCGCAAACCATAGCCAAAATAGGTAATTGGAACTGGGATGTGCTAAAAGGCAAGCTAACATGGTCTGACGAGATCAACAACATTTACGATGCTACCCATAAAACCAACAGCGCCCGTAACTTTATAAGGGTATTTTTACATTATGTACACCCTGCCGATAAGCATGTGCTTAAAAAGTTAATAAAAAGCCCGGCCAGCGTTACCAATACTTCGTACGAGTACCGCATTATTACCCCTAAGGGCAATGTAAGGCACCTAAGCATTATTGTGGGCAAACTGCTTACCCGCGATGGCAGTATACGTAAAATAATAGGTACCATACAGGATATCACCGAACGTAAAAAAGCCGAAATTGAAGTTAAACGAAGTGAAAACAAATACAAGCAGATATTAGAGAGTGTTAAACTTGCCGCCGTAACCATAAGCGAAGGCGGTAACATCACCTTTTGCAACAGGTACCTTGCAGGGCTGTTAGGCTACGAGCAGCATGAGATCATCGGCCTTAACTGGATAGATGATTTTATTCCTGACAATTTTAAAAACCTGTTAACCAACTGGATAATTAACAAAACTGTAAGGGCGCATTTTATTAACCCCGTAATTTGCCGCAACGGCGACCAGCGGGTTATGCGCTGGCAAAATACGGTAAGCTTTGATGAATTAGGCAATGTGAGGGAGATAACAGCTATAGGTGAGGATGTTACCGACCAGCAAAAAGCTACCCAGGAACTGATATCAGCCAAAGAGGACGCGGAAAGGTCGTCGCGGTTTAAGTCGGAGTTTTTGTCGACCATGAGCCACGAGATACGCACGCCGATGAACGCGGTGATAGGCACCACCAACCTGCTGCTTAGCGAGGACCCTAAACCCGAACAGCTTGAGTATTTGAACACGCTTAAATTCTCGGGCGAAAACCTGCTGGCTATTATTAATGACATTTTAGATTACAACAAGATAGAAGCCGGCAAACTTGAGCTGAACAAAGCCCCGGTAAACATCAGTGTGCAGGCGCAAAAAATATGGCGGTCGTTCCAGTTGCGGGCCAAGCAAAAAGAGATCGAACTTAGGCTGGTAACCGATGATAATCTGCCCGAATTTGTGCTGGCCGATAAGGTGCGCCTGAACCAGATACTGAACAACCTGATATGCAATGCCGTAAAATTTACAGACAAAGGCAGCGTTTTGATCAGTATAGACAAGGTGGCGGATGACGGTGCCAATGCTAAAATTAAATTTACCATTACCGATACAGGCATAGGCATAGCGCCGGAAAGCCTGGGTGTAATTTTCGATCCGTTTATACAAGAAACCCAGCTGCACAACTATGGCGGTACCGGCTTAGGATTAGCTATAACCAAACGCCTTGTTGAGCTACACCAAAGCCGTATAGAGGTGACCAGCGAAATGGGCAAAGGCACCCGGTTTATGTTCACTATTGATTTTGAGATTACCGCCCACAGTGATAAACCGGTTGCAACCCCCGCCGACGCTTTATTAAAAGACCTTACAGGCTTAAATATACTGGTGGTGGATGACAACAAGATGAACCTGTTTATCGCCTCGAAATATTTGCGCAAGTGGCACGCTAAGGTTGATGAGGCGCTTAATGGCCAGATAGCCATTGATATGATGGAACTGAATAATTACGACCTCATCATTATGGATTTGCAAATGCCGGTAATGGATGGTTTCCAGGCTACCGGCGTTATCCGGGAAACCAACCATAGTATACCCATCATCGCCTTAACTGCGGATGCTATGCCCGAAACACACAGCAAAGCCTTTGCCGCGGGCATGAATGATTACCTTACCAAGCCGTTTTTACCCGAAACATTATTTGAAAAGGTATCTAAACACACGGCGAAACCAACCGGGCACCCTATTAACGGGCCTGTGGATATATCACAGAATTAAGCTATTATTTTATCACTTCCTTCACCTCGCCGCACTCCAGCATAGCTTCGCCAAAGTAAGGATTCTTGATCTCTTCTTTATTAGATAACCAAAAGCCACCTTTGCTGTTATCGGCCATCGGGCAAAAGGCAACGTAGGTGGTGCCTTCCGTTTTTACTCCTTTGGCAAGCGTTATAATATCCTGGCTTAAAGTCAAAAATGATTTGCGCTGTTCCTCGATATTGCTGGTTGCCGCTATTTCGCGGGCCAAGTTCGCTGCTTCAGAACAACCTTTTACTTCTATCAATTCGTCTTCCAGCGCAGCGGCGGCCTTTTGACCTGCTGCTGCGTCAGATTTTACCAACTCATCTTTAAGGGCGATGTAGGAGCTTATTACTTTGCTTACGTTATGTTCGTCGGGCAAATTGGCGTCTGCCTGGTCGGCGGTATCGGTCAATTTTTCGGTAGTGGCGCTGTCGCCCCCGGTTTGGTTACAGGCAGTTGCCATAAAAAGGGCAACGCAAATGGCTGCGGTAAAAACTCTTCTCATCATCTTATTTATTAGTTAGATTAATTAGATCGTATGGCATCAACCGGGTTAAGCTTTGATGCAAAATAAGCAGGCACTATACCCGAAATTATACCTATGGATATGGACATCACCACACCTTTTATAATATTTGTGGCATCAAGCACTATCTCAATGGTAGACAATCCGCCTAAAATAAGTGTGCCGATGTATACCATCATCAAACCTATCGCTCCGCCCATAAGGCAAAGTATAATAGCTTCAATTAAGAACTGCAATAATATGAAATAGTTTTTAGCACCCAATGATTTTTGTATGCCGATGATATTGGTACGCTCCTTTACCGATACGAACATGATATTGGCTATACCAAAACCACCTACCAATACCGAGAAGATACCTATGATAAACCCCCCAGCGTTTACCACATCAAACAAGCTATCCAACTGGTTGGTAACAAGGGTTGATTTATTGAGCGCGAAGTTATCCTCTTCGCCCGGCCGTAAGCGCCGTATCGAGCGCATTAGTCCCTGCAATTCGCTTTCTACCTCAGCTTCGGGTATACCCGGCTTGCCTTTCACTACGATGGATACCTGGTAGCGGTCGCTTTTTATATCGATGAGGTTACGTACAAAATTGATCGGGATCAGTATCTGCTTGTCCGAGGACGTTTCGAGCATGTCCTCCCCTTCCTTTTTCAGCACGCCGATAATGGTAACATAACGCCCCATTATCTTTATCTTTTTGCCCATGGCGTCACCTGCCGGGAAAAGGTGTTCGGCTATGTCGGCCCCTACTATCCCCACGGCTGCCCCTGTGCGCGATTCTATATCGCTGAAAAAGCGGCCCTCGGCATATTCGTAGGTCCAGGTGCGGTTATGATCTTGCGATACAGTGTATATGGCTATGCCGTCGATGGTATTGCTTTTGTATTTTACCTTGCGCCTGTCAATAAATACTTCGAAGGATATGGCATCGGCTGTTTGGCTGCGGCGGCGCAGCTCATCAAAATCGTGCATATCGGGTATAGGGCGCTGCATGTATTTCCACCACGGGTAGTCGTTACCGAATATCCAGGGCCATTTTTGTATGTAGATGCTGTTGTTGCCCAACCTGTCGACACTCTTCTGTAGGTTATTGCGCAGCGTATCAACCGCCGATGAAACCGCTATGATGGTAAAGATACCAATGGTTACGCCTAACAGCGATAATATGGTACGCAGTTTGTTTTGCGTAAGGGCATCATAGGCAAACAGGAAGCTTTCGCGCAGAAGTTTCAGAAATATCATAACGGGCTATTATGTTTTTTAGACAATGCTATGGGCGTTTGGTTACAGTGTTTTTAAATTAAATGTTTAACAAGGTAACACAAAGCTGCTTATAACCTGTTAAATAATACTAATAAATTTTCTTACATTTGCGCCCTGAAAATCCAATAATATTAATATGAAATTATCGCAGTTTAAATTCAATTTACCCGACTCATTGATAGCGAACTCACCAGCCGAGAGCCGTGATGAATCGCGTTTAATGGTGCTGCACCGCGATTCGGGCAAAATTGAACATAAAATATTCAAGAACGTATTGGATTATTTTGATGATAAGGACGTAATGATCCTTAACAATACAAAAGTATTCCCTGCCCGTTTATACGGTAACAAAGAAAAAACAGGCGCTACCATCGAGGTGTTTTTATTGCGCGAACTAAATAAGGAACTACGCCTTTGGGATGTACTGGTTGACCCGGCACGTAAAATACGCGTAGGCAACAAGCTGTATTTCGGCGATGACGACCTGCTGATAGCCGAGGTGGTTGACAATACCACATCGCGCGGCCGTACCATTCGCTTTTTGTTTGACGGCACCGACGAGGAGTTCCGCCGCAACGTTGAGATATTGGGTGAAACACCGCTGCCAAAATATATTAAACGTAAAGCTACTGCCGAGGATAAAGAACGCTACCAAACTATTTTTGCCAAGCACGAAGGCGCTGTTGCGGCCCCTACCGCGGGCATGCACTTTAGCCGCGAACTGATGAAACGCCTTGAACTGAAAGGTGTTGAATTTGCAGAAGTTACCCTGCATGTTGGCTTAGGCACGTTCCGCCCGGTTGAGGTGGAGGACCTAACCAAACACAAAATGGATTCGGAGCAATTTATCATCGAGGACAGGCAAGCCAAAATTGTAAATCGTGCTATCGAAAGAAAAACACGTATATGCGCCGTAGGCACCACCTCCATGCGCGCCATTGAATCGGCAGTATCTGCCAACAAAACGTTAAAATCGGCTAACGACTGGACCAGCAAGTTTATCTTCCCTCCATACGAGTTCAGCATTGCCACCTCAATGATCACCAACTTCCACACACCAGAATCGACCCTGTTGATGATGATATGTGCCTTTGGCGGTTACGAAAACGTGATGAACGCTTACGAAGTGGCCATTAAAGAGAAATATCGCTTTTACAGCTACGGCGATGCCATGCTGATCATTTAAGCTTCGCTTAGGCCCGATAGCTATCGGGATGAGATATGAGATGTGAGTCCCGATAGCTATCGGGATTTCTTGCATCTCATTTTTTTTGTATCAATTACTCAAAAATCTATTTTAGTTCACATATGGAAAATTTATTTAAGTCGATATTAAACGAACAGCTTAGTTCGGTAACTTTTGTTCAAGATTACCTCCAGTTGAGTTTCGACGGGAAAACATTGACGTGTTACAGTTGGCCAATAATCAAAACCCTATCTGATAATTACGATCATCAAAAGCAAGGCTATAAGGATGCTCTTTGTGAAATCATCACCTATAAGGTAAAGAATGTTTTGTTTATTGAAAATGAAATATTAGAGATTGCTTTTTATAATGAACATAGCATATCCCTAACTTTATCCCGAAATGAATCGAATATTGATTTGTCTGAGTCTGCTTATTTTAAAAATGAGGATCAATGGTTTGTGTTAGATTAGAGATGACATTTGTTTTTTGATAAGCCTATATTATAATTTCAAAAGCACTTTATTTGTATAATAATAAACCCGTCATCCCGAACTTGTTTCGGGATCTTACGTGCTTAGTAGCCATGGGGCGAACCATGCTTATGAGATGCCGAAACAAGTTCGGCATGACGGAAAGGAATAAACAAATCTCATGTCTCAAATCTCAAATCTCATATCTTCAGCAAAAGCCATCATAGTAGCCGGCGGCTCCGGCACGCGTATGCAGGCAGTGGTGCCCAAGCAATTTTTGCTGCTGCATGGCAGGCCGGTATTGTGTTACACCATTGAGGCATTTTACAACAGCACATACAAACCCGAAATAGTGCTGGTACTTCACCCCGATTTTCATGTGTATTGGAAAAGCTTGTGTATTGAGCACGATTTCGACATCCCCCATAAACTGGTGGCAGGCGGCGACACACGGTTTCAGTCGGTAAAAAACGGGCT
>JBDSIC010000440.1:0-8107 GCA_039918195.1 Mucilaginibacter sp. | reverse complement strand
ACCGGCTCCTTTTTTGTGTGCCATTCTTTTATTTTGTTATACGTTTTACGTTATACGTATTACGTTGTTAATCCTTGTTTTAATATCGTTACGTACAACGTAAAACGTCATACGTACAACCCTAATTATAATGTTATACCAGTGATCTCTATCTTGGTAAATTGCTGACGGTGACCGTTTTTCTTTTTGTAACCTTTTCTTCTTTTCTTCTTGAAGATAATTACTTTATCACCTTTTAAATGTGACAGGATGGTAGCCGATACTGTAGCGCCTTTCAAATCAGTTCCTAATTTGAAATTACCTTCATTCTCTGCTAACAATACATTGTCAAATTCAATACTAGCGCCTTCATCTCCTTGTAACCTGTGTACAAAGATCTGCTGGTCTTTTGCAACCTTAAATTGCTGTCCGGCTATACTTACTATTGCGTACATTGTTATTTAATTATGTTTTAATTTTCGAGGTGCAAATATAGATATTAATTATACAAATAGCAACACCCATTTATTTTTTAGTCCTGGCCTCGGCATCCGTTAAAATACGCTGTATCTCTTTTATTAAACGCTGGTTAGCATCTACTAACTTTTCGTTACCCATATAATCGGCAGCAAAGTAAACCGCTTTGGTTTTGCGCAGGTAATGAAATTCTACCTTGTAATGCGGAACCTTCGGGTCGGGTTTAACTTCAGCGGAATTAACTTCATTTACCGGGAAATTCCAGAAACCTAAGTCGGCAGCCTTGCGGTGCAGGTACAATAAATCGTCTTTATTCAGCTTCAGTTTTGTTTTTACAAGCGAATCGGCCGCGTTTACATACTGGTAGTCATGTGTTTTCGAGTTGTATTTATTAACCAGGCTGTCACCAAAACCATAATCAAACACCAGGTACTGAAACTCGTTGAATTTATACGGCGCATTCGATACCATCATACCATAATAATACAGGCAGTACGCCAAAAACGGCACAATAACACTTAGCGCAAGGAATATCTTTTTACTTTTATTACTCATATTTTTATGATTGGGGATGATTTAGATTGATTTCACCGATTATAAGCGAGTGCAAAATTAGAAATCATTTGGTAATTCATTTATCATATTCCCAATCAAAATAAATCCGATCCCGATAGCTATCGGGATGAACATCCGAAATTCGAAATTTAAGAATCTATCTCCCCCTCCCACTTGCTCACCACCGCGGTAGCCATGGCATTGCCTAATACGTTAGTTGCCGAGCGGCCCATATCCAGCAGCGGGTCGATACCTATGAGCAGTGCTAATCCCGCTTCGGGAATATTGAACATAGCCACCGTACCGGCGATTACCACCAGCGACGCGCGCGGCACACCTGCTATACCTTTACTGGTAAGCATCAACACCAACAGCATGGATAATTGCTGACCGAAGGATAAATGGATATTATACGATTGTGCCAAAAACAGCGAAGCAAACGTCATGTACATCATCGAGCCATCTAAATTAAAGGAGTAGCCCAACGGCAGTACAAAGCTCACTATCTTATTGTTACAGCCAAAGCGTTCCAGCTCAAGCAGTACTTTAGGATAGGCAGCTTCGCTGGTAGAGGTACTGAAAGCTATCAGCATGGCATCCTTTATATTACCGACCAGTGTAAACACCCTGCGGCGCAAAACCACGTAGCCGGCAAATATGATGACTAACCAAAGTACGATCAATCCGAAATAAAACTCGCTAATAAAGATGGCGTAGGTGGACAATATACCCAGGCCCTGCTTGGCAATAACAGCGGTAATAGCGCCAAACACGGCTAAAGGCGCAACCTTCATCACATAGCCGGTTATCTTTAAAATAATGTGCGCTATTGAATCCATTGCTTTTATAATGATAGCGCCTTTTTCGCCAATGGCGGCCGTGGCTACGCCAAAGAATAGCGAGAACACTACTATCTGCAATATCTCGTTATCGGCCATGGCCTCGATAAAGCTTTTTGGGAATACGTGGCCAATAAAATCGCGCAGCGAAAGCGCGGTTTTTTGTATGCCGGTACCAACGTGACTGTCGGGCAATGGAAGGTGCATGGCTTTGCCCGGTTCAAAAAAGTTAACCAGTATCATCCCTAAAACCAATGATACCAGCGTGGCGCTTAAAAACCAAAGCAGGGTTTTACCCCCTATCCTGCCGACTGATTTGATATCGCCAACCTTGGCAACGCCAACTACCAGCGTGGTAAACACCAGCGGCGCTACGATCATCTTTATCAACCGCAGGAAAATATCGCTTAGTATGTTAAAGCCAACCAGTTTATCATCGCGCAGCACATCATTTGCCTTGCGGATGTTTACCTGCTCGGCACGCTGTACTTTAAGGTCGTGGTAAGCGGCTGTGGTGGTATCCTGTATTTTAAGCAGGCCGGCATCTATTGATTTTACCGAGGCTTCGGCAGCGCTTATTTTTGTATTGATATCGTCAATAACGAACTTGTTATACAGGTAACCTGTTATAACACCCACAACAAGGGCTGCAAAAATGTAAAGGGTAAGTTTGCTACGGTGCATGTACAGTCAGTTAAACAGCAAAGATATAGATTTTATGGAGGAAGTTGGGAAGTCGGGAAGTCCGGAAGATATGACCGGAAAGTCTTTCGGACTTTCGGACTTCCAATCTTCATTCTTGCTCTCGTCTGCGACGAGTGCTTAATATGGTTAGGCATTTGTAATGCCACCCGCGATGCAATCGCTAGACCATGTTAAGCACTCATTATAAATGAGCGCAAGAAACGGCGAATTTGCCACCCGCCTCACCCATCAAAGGCAGTAAAAGTTGCACTGTCTGTACACACCCTCTCCAATTGGAGAGTGTCGAAAAGGCACTGCTTTAAGCACTAACTTTGATGGGTGAGGCTTTAACAACTGCTACGTTCGAAATTACATTTTTTATTAAACTACCTTCTCCACCTTAACAGCCGTGCCATACGCCAATACTTCGGTAACGCCCTGCATTACATCGTTGGCATCATAGCGCATATTGATGATAGCGTTTGCGCCGGTTTCCTGCGCGTGCATTACCAGTAAATTATAAGCTTCCTGCCGGGCTTGCTCGCATAGTTCGGTATAAATAGAGTTGCGGCCGCCAACAAGGGTTTGCAATCCGCCTAAAAAATTACCGCCAATACCGCGCGAGCGTACGGTTATGCCCCTTACCACGCCTAAATGGTCTGTCACTTTATAACCTTCTAAATGTGTGCTGGTTGTTACTAACATGATGTTTTGTGTTTTTGTAAATCAAACATAGCAGTTATTGGTTGCATTTTTATACCAGCTAACATTTTATTAATTTGCTGAACATTTACAGCATGAGCATTACAGCCTACGGTTTACAACATATAAAAAAAGAGATACAGCACCTGCCGCATGAGCAGTTGCAGGAGTTGGTGCTGCGCCTGGCCCGCTACAAAAAAGAAAACAAGGAACTTCTGGCCTACATGCTTTTTGAAGCGCATGACGAAGCTGCCTTTGTTGAAAAAGTTAAAGCCGAAATAGGCTTTATGTTTAGTCAGTTGCCGGTACAAAGCTATTTTGCCGCCAAGGGCCTGCGTAAAATACTGAGGCTGATAACCAAGTATGTAAAATTCATGGGTTCAAAAACGGCTGAAATAGATTTGCTCATCAGCTTTGGCCATAACTACTTGCAATATGCCGACAGGAAATCATCGTACAAACCCCTGCGGGTAATATTTGTGCGCCAGCTGGAAAAAACCCGTACCCTGATAAACAAACTGCATGAGGACCTGCAGTTTGACCACAGCCATGATTATGAGAACCTGCTGGCCGATGCCGATAAAAAACTGCAGTGGCTGAATATTAACGACCATGTGTTGTAACATCCGGATGCTTTTTTTATCTTAACCCTATATTAACTGTAAACGTGGCCGATAAAGAAGCAGCTTTTAAACAAATATTTGAAGCCAATTCAAAAAAGATATTTCACCTGTGTTATGGTTACACGGGTGATGATGATGCGGCCAATGATCTGTTACAGGAAACTTTTTTAAAGGTTTGGCAGAATTTAGATAAATTTCGCAACCAGGCCATGATATCTACCTGGATATACCGTATTGCCGTTAATACCTGCCTTACTTATTTACGTTCGGAAAAGCGCCAGGCGAAGGACGAACTTACCCCGCAGTTAGCGGAAACTAAGGCTGAAGTATTCTCTGAGAAGAACGAGCAGGTGGCACTGCTTTATAAATGCATATCCAAACTGGAAGAGTCGGAAAGAATTATTATTACCATGGTACTGGATGAGATGCCGTACAATGAAATTGCCGAGATATCGGGTATATCTGAGGGCAACCTGCGTGTTAAGATCCACCGCATAAAACAAAGGTTAACAGAATTATATAACCAGTATGAAAGACTTTGATCAACTTATGTCGGTTTGGCAGGAACAGCCAAAACGCGATCAGCTTTCGGTAGACGAGGCGCTGAAACAGGTGAAGAACGGGATGGGGAGCCTTAATAAAAAGATGCTGTTCAGCATTGCGTGTATGCTGCTGACAGTTGGCGCGGTATTGTTCGTGATGCTATTTTTGGCCTTTAACTCCTGGGTTACTTATTTGGGTATCGGCATTATGCTGGCCACCATGCTGCTTTATGTATGGGTAATGATAAATGATTACCGCCTGATAAATAAACGTGACGTGACCATAAACCCTGCCGAATACCTGCAAAGCCTTAAAGAATACCAGCGCCGCCGCGCCGACCTGTATGGCTGGCTGTATTATATTTATATGTTACTGCTGAGTATCGGCCTGTCGTTATACCTGTTTGAGGTACTGCACCATGTGGGGGCTTTATTACGGTTCTCTTTTTATGGCTTTGTTGTAGCATGGCTGTTATTCTGCACCTTTTACCTGAAGGACCGTATTTTTAAAATTGAGCAGGAAAAGCTGAATTTGATGATAGACAGGCTGATGCGGTTGCAGGACCAGTTTGATAATTGATGATTTTATGCTGATAATCAGCTTTTTAAACTCCTATAATGCGGTGCCAAAATTCCGCAGTGTTCCAAAATGTTCACTGGGGCGTTCCAAAATGTTCACTGGGGTGTTCCAAAATGTTCATGGGGTGTTCACGGTGTTCAAGGTTAAAAAAATGAACACTTTGGAACACTCTCCGGCTATGATAGATAAATTCGAAATTGATCCCGATAGCTATCGGGACGAAATCCCTAATCAAACTACCCTTTAATTACCCGCTGTATCTCATCGAGTTTCATCAGCGCCTCAACAGGTGTTAAGGTATTCACATCAAGGTTGTTGAGGGTATCGCGTATCTTCACCAGTACCGGGTCATCTATCGAGAACATCTGCATCTGCACGGCCTGTTTCTGCACCTTGCGGATGCTTTCTTTGATATGCTCGCCGCCGGTGCGTTCGTGTTCCAGTTTCTTCAGTATCTCGTTGGCGCGGCTTAATACCTTTTGCGGCATGCCGGCCAGCTTGGCTACGTGTATACCAAAACTATGCTCGCTGCCGCCGGGCACCAGCTTGCGCAAAAAGATGATCTGCTGCCCAACCTCCTTAACCGATACATTAAAGTTCTTTATGCGATTGAACGAATTGCTCAGTTCATTCAGCTCGTGGTAGTGTGTAGCGAAAAGTGTTTTAGCCTTTGCCGTAGGATGGTTGTGCAGGTACTCCCCAATAGACCAGGCAATGGATATACCATCGTAGGTAGACGTGCCGCGACCGATCTCGTCCAGCAATATCAAGCTGCGGTCCGACAGATTATTCAAAATGCTGGCCGTTTCATTCATCTCCACCATAAAGGTCGATTCGCCCGAAGACAAGTTGTCCGACGCCCCTACCCTGGTAAATATCTTATCCACCAACCCAATAACCGCTGACTTAGCAGGTACAAAGCAACCCATCTGCGCCATAAGCACAATAAGTCCGGTTTGTCTTAACAACGCCGACTTGCCCGCCATATTCGGCCCTGTAATAATTATGATCTGCTGCGACTCGGAATCGAGGTATACATCATTGGTGATATAATCCTCCCCCAACGGCAGTGTTTTCTCTATCACCGGGTGGCGGCCGCCTTTAATATCTATCATCCGGCTATCATTAATAACAGGCTTAACATAATGGTTTTTAATGGCGATATGCGCGAAGTTCAGCAACACATCAAGTCTTGCCACCAACTGCGCGTTAAGCTGTATAGGTTTAATATATTCGGCAAGTGAGTACAGGAGGTCGTTGTACAGCTGCGTTTCCAGGACTAATATCTTTTCCTCGGCGCCTAATATCTGCTCTTCGTACTCCTTTAGTTCAGGGGTAATATAGCGTTCGGCATTTACCAGGGTTTGCTTGCGTATCCAGTCGGTTGGTACTTTGTCCTTATGCGCATGGGTAACCTCCAGGTAGTACCCGAACACATTGTTAAATGATACTTTTAAAGATGGTATGCCGGTTATTTCTGCTTCGCGTTTTTGTATTTCCAGTAAATAGCCCTTACCTCCAAACGCTATTTTGCGCAGGCGGTCGAGTTCCTCGCTTATCCCGTCATTCATCACCGAGCCTTTTACCAGCATAACCGGCGGCTCGGGCTGCAGCTCTTTTTCTATCTTTTCGCAAATAAGCTTGCATGGGTTCAACTGCGAGCCAATAGCCTGCAACGGCAAACTTACCGATGCTTCACTAATCTTCTTGATCTCGCCAATGGCTATCAAGGCCTTTTTCAATTGGCAAACCTCGCGCGGGTTGGCTTTTTGCAGGCCTATTTTTGATATCAGCCTTTCCAGGTCGCCTATCTGGCGTAACTGCTGTTGTAATAATTCGCGTAGTTCCTCCTGCTCTATCAGGTATTGCACCACGTTCAGGCGGTCGGTAATGGGCTTTATTTCTTTTAACGGCATTACTATCCACCGGCGTAGCAGGCGCGCGCCCATAGGCGAGCAGGTATTATCCAGCACCTCCACCAATGTATGGGCGTTCTCGTTGGCCGAGCCTACCAGTTCCAGGTTACGTATGCTGAAACGGTCAAGCCACAGGTAGCGGTCCTCCTCTATCCTGCTAATGGCCGATATGTGCTGCAGGTTACGGTGTTCGGTCTCGTTAAGGTAATGCAGCGCCACCCCGGCGGCAATAATACCCAGCGCCAGTTTATCAATGCCAAAACCTTTAAGCGATTTTACGCCGAAGTGTTTCAGCAG
This sequence comes from Mucilaginibacter sp., assembly GCA_039918195.1. Classification (GTDB taxonomy): domain Bacteria; phylum Bacteroidota; class Bacteroidia; order Sphingobacteriales; family Sphingobacteriaceae; genus Mucilaginibacter. The sequence continues at coordinate 913 of JBDSIC010000440.1, read as the reverse complement.
CGTTTCATGCGCATAATCGCCGCTGTAGGGCCATTCGTCAAGGGTGTAGGTATAAAAGCGGTCGCCGTAATAATCCTTAAAATCCTGCTGGCGGTTTTTTTGGTATATCACCTCGCTTGGTGCGAAGCTTTGCAGCAGCTTATCAATATAATCGCTGTTACCCTGCGCAGTAAGGAACTCCCCTGTCGAGATATCTATCAGCGCTATGCCTATCGTATTTTTCTCAAAATATAACGAAGCAAGGTAATTATTGCTTTTTTGATGCAGGATATTATCGCTGGTGGCCACGCCGGGGGTAACCAGTTCGGTAACGCCGCGCTTTACAATTGTTTTGGTTGTCTTTGGGTCTTCCAGTTGATCGCAAATAGCAACACGCTGACCGGCACGCACTAACTTAGGCAAATAAGTATCCAGCGAGTGGTGCGGAAAACCGGCCAGCTCGATAAAGCTGGCTACGCCATTACCGCGCCGGGTAAGTACTATGCCCAATATGCCCGATGCCTTTATGGCATCTTCCCCAAAGGTCTCGTAAAAATCACCCACGCGGAACAGCAGCAGCGCGCCCGGGTACTTAGCCTTAATGGCGTTGTACTGCTGCATCAGGGGTGTTTCTTTCGTGGTATCTTTTGCCAAATTTACTTTTGCTTAACCCGGTAAAGTTAGTTTGTTAAGCCGGTTTAATAGGCGGTGTTGAAAAATGGCTATTGTGTTGATAACGTAGACACAAGTTGATAGATAGCGAATTTAAAAAACACGTAGAACTACGCGTTTTTTTAAAGGAAAAGTATTATATTTTTGTTTGTAAGTAATATCTAAACCTTATCACATATACTTAGCCTGCAGGGTAAGGTACCCCCTAAACTTATTTCATCTCCATCGCTTCTTCCGGGCTTAAATTAAGGTCGTTAGTTAT
>JBDSIC010000439.1:0-5217 GCA_039918195.1 Mucilaginibacter sp. | reverse complement strand
CTCCATCTTAAAATTATACGTACCGGAGCCAACGACCACTTCCCAGTACTCCGCTTTCTTTTGCGAGCTGATGATCCCGTTATAGTTAGCTATGGCCATGCCGCCTTCTGTCAAAGTATTTTTACCCGCCTGCAAAGGCAAACGCACGATAGCCGTAGTATTAGCCGGCACGGTTGTTTGCAATGTAAACGCACTGCCCGCCAGTTTCCACGAGGTACTTATTTTACCTGTAATGGCCTGGTAGCTGCCGCTTGCCGAGGTTAGCGAACCGCCCGGCTGCGGGTGTATAATAAAGCGGTTAAAGCCCGGCGCGGTGGTGTCGGGGCGTATACCTACGATCACTTTGTACATCCACTCGCCTACGGCACCTAATGCGTAGTGGTTAAAGGAGTTCATGCCCACGCTTTGGAAACCGCGGCCCTTTACATAACCATCCCAGCGTTCCCAAACGGTGGTTGCACCCTGGCGGATAGAATATAGCCACGACGGGAACCTGTTAGATTCAAGCAGCTTGTAAGCCATGTCATTGTAGCCATAATCGCTCAGCTGGTTCATCATCCGGGCAGTAGAATGTATGCCCGTGGATACCCGGTTATCATATTTTTTTATACCATTAAGCATATGCCCGGCTGCTTTTTTTCGCAATTCAACAGGTAGCAGGTCAAAACTAAGGGCCAGCGAATAACCTGCCTGGGTATCGCCTTCTATTACACCCTCGGCATTAACAAATTTGTCGTTAAACACTTTGATAACCGCTTTGTGCAGGGTGTCATACCTTTCATAAGCTGCATCATCACCCAATACCTTGCCCATTTTAGCCATAAGCCCGGTTGAGTAAGCGAAGTAAGCTGTCGAGAAAACATCATCAGATACCTGTCCGCCATATTTGGGGTAATTCTCATCAACAATGGTATTACCGTTCAGCCAGTCGCCGTAGCGCAGGCCGGTAGCTTTTTGCCATATATGGTTGGGGTTAAGCCTGTCTATGTTATCAATAAATTTGCGCATCGAAGCAAAATTCGACTTCAACACCTCCTTATCGCCATAATACTGGTACAGGTTCCAGGGGATGATGATAGCGGCGTCGCCCCAGCCCGGTGCATTATACAAGGTTTGGTCGTAAGCCATAGAGGGGGCAAAATCGGCGTATTCGCCATTTGGCCGCTGACTGTCGATAATATCGCGCATCCATTTTTTAAAGAAGGCGGCCATATCCATGTTATAAATACTGGTTTCGCTGAAACACTGGGCATCGCCCATCCAGCCCAGCCGTTCATCGCGCTGCGGACAATCGGTAGGTACGCTGTAAATATTACCCAGTTGTGTCCACCAAATATTTTTCCAAAGCTGGTTCAGGTCTTTATTCGAGCTGTTAAATTCGCCCGTATAAGCTACTGACGACGCTATCACCTTGCCGGTAACAGCAACCAGCGGCAGATCTACCTTCACACCCTTTATTTCTAAATAACGGAAACCATGATAGGTGAACCGCGGCTCAATAGTTATACTGCCGGCTTTGGGGCCAATATAATAATCGACTGGTTTTGCGCCGCGCAGGTTATCTACATAAGCTGTACCATCATCATTCAGCATTTCGGCATAACGCAGCCGGATGCTGTCGCCATCGTAACCGCGCACCAGTATTTTGCACCAGCCCACCATGTTTTGGCCCATATCATACACATAGGTATTTTCGCCTGTTTTGGTTACCGTTTTTGGCTTTATTTCCTGCAGCACCTTTATCGGCTCGTTCATTTGTGCCGATAGGATAACCTTTATCGAATTATCAACTGCTGGCTGTTCCCACTTACTGTCGTCAAAGCCTGCCATTTCCCAGCCCGGCTGGTTTTTACGGGCATCAACACTCTCACCGTTATATATCGATGCCTTTCTTAAAGGCCCGTCGGTATTCATTTTCCAGGTATTGTCGGTAGCTACGGTTTGCTTTTCGCCATTGTCATATTCAATTTCCAGCTGCGCAAAAAAGCGCCTGTCGTACCCGTTAGCGCCACGATCGGGCAGCGGGAACAGCGGACCTATATACCAGCCATCGGCCAGTGTAGCGGCTATGGTATTACGGCTGTTAGCCAGCATACCCGTAACATCATAGGTTTGATACTGTACGCGTTTATAGTAATCGGTCCACTCGGGGGCTAAAATATGTTCGCCAACTTTTTTGCCATTCAGGCTTACTTCGGTAACGCCAAGGGCGGTTACATATAATGTAGCGTGTTTAACCGCTGGTTTTACATCAAATTCCTTGCGTAATAAGGGCGCAGGGGTTAAGGGAATAGACACAAACTTCGGCATCTCCATCTTCATCAAAACACCATCTGTTAAAAAGCTTCGGTTCCAGCCAAAGCGTTCTATTTCGTAAGGGTCTTTTGCATCTACCTTAGCGCCTGTGGATATCGTTTTGCCCTGGTTGTTTACCTCCAGTTCGGCCAGCGCAAAGCCAAATTTAGGCTCGTAAAAAGGGCTGCGGGTTAATTTAATAGCTGTAAAACGTATGTACCGCGCTTTTGCCGGCGCAACCGGGTAAACCGCCGCCACAGTCACCGGGTTTACTACATCGGCAGCGGTTTGGTCAACTATTTTTACCGCATCCGAAAAATCTTTATTTGATGCTGCTTCGATGTAAAACCTTACCGGGAACATAAATCCATCCAGCTTATTATCAACCGGCGAAGCCGGGTACAGCTTAATCTCATCAAAGGCTTTTACAGTGCCCAAATCAATGGTCACCGACTGCGGCGTGTCCGCGAAATCTATCATTTCTGATTGGAAACCGCTGTGCAACTTTACGCCTTCGGTTTTCCAGCGGGGCTGTGTGATGGGCTTTTCGCCTATCCACCGGGCTGTCCAGTCGGCAGCCTGCAATAATCCCATACTCCAAAAAGAAGGCTTACTCCATTCGCTTACCTTGCCGTTTTCGTCCCACACGCGCACTTTCCAATAGCAATATCGGCGCGAGGCCAAATCTTTCCCTGCATATTTAATTTGGTTTTGGGCTGATGACATTACTTTTTTGGTGTCCCACAAATCAGCTGTGCCCTCGTTAAGATCGGCAGCCGTGGTAGCGGCCAGTATTTGGTAGGCTGTTTGCTTCCCGCCCCGCTCTGCCGACTGTAACAGCCAACTTAACCGCGGGTGCGTGTTATCAATACCTAAAGGGTTTACGAGGTATTCGCAACGCAAAAAATCAACCTTTAAAAGTTGTACGGGCTTAGCCGATACATTGCCGTAAAACCACAGCATCAGCATTAAACAGCAGATTTTTATTTTCATAGGGATATAATTTATGGCTTACAAAATGTAAAAACATTATTGGCGAATGTTTTTACATACTAAGGGGCAAGGTACTTATACTTTACAAGCCGTATAAGGCAAAATTTGGAAAAATATTGGTTTAAATTATCAAACCATACCTTTATGGCAATTACAGGGAATAGTTTTGCCACAAAAAAGCCCCTCAGGAATGCTGAAAGGACTATTAATATTACCGCCGGGGGCGGGATCACAATATATATCTTATTTTTATACAGCAGGTTTCGTACTTTTGGCCTTAACCGCTTTTACCGGCTTTGCGGGAGTAGCTGTTTGTTTGGCAGGTTTAGCCGCTTTTACTTTAGCAGTAACTACTGCAGCGGGTTTTTTAACCCTAGGCGTTTTAGCAACGGGTTCAGCCGGGGCATCTATTTTTATTTCTTTAGCTATTTTTTTGGCCAGGTTCTTTGCGCCTTTCTCTATAGCTTTAGCCAGTTCTTTGGTTTCTTTAGCAACGCCGGTTGTTACTTTTGTTAGTTCGGCTACCAGGCTGGTTTCGATATTTTCTGTTACTGTCTTCCTGGCTGCTTTAACCAATGCCTTCAGTTCGCTTTTTTTCATATGTTGTGGATTTGCTGCAAAGATATGTACAGTAAAGGTTAATTCAATGTTATCTTTATGTTAAGCATTATAAAACTCCTTAATAATCAGGACATTTAGTTGCAGATTTTAAAATCCCGTTAATAATTATCATTTTAGAATTATGGAATACACTAAAGATTATACCGTGAACGATGAGCACATAGATGTTCAGGGTATTATGGACGGCTTATATTACCCTTTTTACATGGAATACTGCCGCCACGATTACATAAAGGATATACTTGGTTTTGATATTGAAGAAGAAGCCAAAAACGGTGTTAACATGGTGCTATCTCAGTATACCATCAATTTTTTACGCTCATTAAAAAAGGGCGATGCTTTTACCGTAACCTGCACCCTAATGGGCGATAAAGACGGCCTGCCTAAGATCCATTTTAAACAAGCCATCATCCTCAACGGCAAAGTGATGACCAAAGCTACTTTTACCGGCACCTGTGTACCGGCAACCGGCGGCAGGCCTTTCCTGCCCGATAATATTCTTGAAAAAGTAAAAACAGCGCCCGTACTTGAAGGGTGAGGCTTATTAGGTTAAACTACCTTAACTGCCTGCCGTGCTACCATTTGCCAGCCCTGTTTGTCTTTTATCCAAACATAAAGCACACTTAGTTTAACCGCGCCCGGGCCTTTGCCGTTGTCATTTGTTTCGGCAGTAAGTATGTGGCGTACTATGGCGGTAGTGCCTATCACTTTTATACTTTGATCTGTTAATACAATAGCAGTAAAAACAGACTTCCCGCTGGTGATGGCATTAACAAACTCTTCCCTTGTTTCCAGCTTACCGGCTGAGTGGCCGTAGCTCAAATGCTCAGATGCCAGTTTATACAAAGCGGCGCTATCTGCCCCGATCATTGCTTTGCGCAGCATTTCTACCGCTTCGGCAACTTCTTTTGTTTCTTTGGACTGGGCTGATGCAGGTGACGTGTTCATGAAGATGGCTATTACTAAAATTGCATAAATGGCTTTCATACAAATATGTTATATATTGTTGCAATATGGGCATTTTCTCTTTGCGATTCTTATTTAAGCTTTATCAATATTCGCCAAATACTCCCCCAACTTTTCCAATATAATATCAACCGGAATATCCTCATTGGGGTCTAGCTGCATGGATTCGTACTGATCTTTTGGCTTAACCCCTTCTGTTACTTTTTGTAAGCTTTTATCCAGGCAAAAACCCAACATCAGTTTTTTACCGTTAAGCCACAGGTAAGCCAGCTTTTTTCCTTTATAGGTGAAGAAGGGTATTTGAAATTTGCGCTCGGTTATAATGCCGGGATGTGCGCGCAA
>JBDSIC010000438.1:0-4929 GCA_039918195.1 Mucilaginibacter sp. | reverse complement strand
ATGCGCGGTAAATGCAACCGCCTGCAGGCCTTACCAAATGATGTGGCTATGATGACCACCAACCTGCCATCGGGTTATCACCGGGAATTGCAATTGCTAAAAGAATTGCTCTTTCCCGCTTTTACTGACTTAAGAAGCTGCCTGCACATGGCCGCGTTTATGCTGCAACACATAGAGGTGAAAGCAGATATTTTAAACGACCCTAAATACGCGTACCTGTTTAGTGTTGAAGAAGTGAACAGGCTGGTGTTGAACGGCACGCCGTTCCGCGATGCCTACAAGCAGGTAGGGCTGGCTATTGAGCAAGGCGACTTTAACCCCCAAAAGGAGGTGCAGCATACACACGAAGGGAGCATTGGAAATTTGGGCAACGAGCACATCACTGCCGCCTTTAATAAGTTGCTTGACAGCTTTAACTTCAGTAAAACAGAAGAGGCTATAAATAATTTAACCCGCTAAATATTTAAAGGGTAATTTGTAATTTTAGCTTATTAACTACTAAACCTATGCACCTGCTAAAGCAATATTCTTCATATTCAATCTTTTTACTGTTGATCTTATTGTCATCGTGCAAGCGTAATGACGGTGGGGTCGTTATAACAGCCGACATCAAAGGCCTGGAGGTGAAATGGGTTTATTTGCAGGAAATTGCTGCATCAGGTAACGAGGTTATTGACTCCGCGGAAGTAAGAGACGGCAAATTCGAATTTTCATTTAAGCCTGACACTGCATTTCAACCTAAGTTTGTAAGCATAATTACAAAAAATAAAAAAATGCCTGTGCTGGCTTTTTATAACTCGTATAGCAGCGGGGACGCTACAAAAAATACATATACCGGTTTAATAATGGAGCCCGGTGTTACAGAGTTAAAAGGCGACTTGGCCAAAGATCACGGGATTACCATAAAAGCCGGTCCGCAAAACGAAGTGTACTTCAAAAATATCAACCTTCCATATATAAGATTAAGCAGGGATACCATGATCAATAACGCCCGGGCTATCAGCTTTAAAAAACTGGTAACAGAAACGCCCGATGCTTTTTGGCTGTTTTATTCATTCAGTAATTACAGGAGCAAGTTTACACATCGGCAGCTTAACGAGGTGTACAAAGAGTTTAGCGACAATATCAAAAACTCGCCCGAAGGAAAGAAAACTAAATTATTTTTGGATAACCAGCCAGCAAATAAAAGCCAGTTTGTTAAAGGATATTATACTGATAGGAGTGCTAACAGCTTCCCGCTTGTCGACAGTACTAAAAAGCTGAATATAATAGCGTTTTGGGCCAGCTGGTGCATGCCCTGCCGGCAAGAGATACCGGGGTTAATGAGTATACGGTCGAAATTTAATAAGAGTGAATTAAGGATAGTGAGCGTATCAATTGACCAGACAGAACCCGACTGGCTTCAAGCGGTGGACCAAGAAAGTATGAACTGGCTGCAATTGCGTATTAAACCAACAGAACTGGACATTGCCACCGCGAGATATAATTTGCTGGGTATCCCGCAGCTATATTTGGTTGATGGCAAAAGCCGGGTACTGGAACACTTTGAAGGTTACGAAGAAGGGAATGAGGAGAAATTGAAGGCCCTTATCACCAACTATCTCTCAAAAAATTGATATTTGAGGCATGAACTGGTTTATATTGATTATCGCCGGCTTATGCGAAGTGGGTTTTACCACCTGCCTGGGCAAAGCAAAAGCAGCAGCAGGTACGCTGTACTGGACCTGGATGGGCGGTTTTATGTTTTTCCTGGTACTTAGTATGGTGTTATTATACAAGGCTACCCAAACCCTGCCACTGGGCACTGCTTACGCGGTATGGACCGGAATAGGAGCGGTGGGGACTGTTATTATAGGCATATTGTTTTTTAAAGAGCCGGCTACCTTTTGGCGCATGTTTTTTATTGTGACACTGATCAGCTCGATCATTGGCTTAAAATTTGTAGCTACCCATTAATTATGGTCAATATACCAACATTCAGGCTTCCGGGCGATAGTGACCGGGCCGGCCAGTACAGGGAGGACATTCACCCGGGGCTGGAGGTAGATATCATTTTAAAGCAAGACCAGCGCACCGGCAAACTCACACGCGGCATAGTACGCGACCTGCTTACAAGTTCCAAATTCCATTCACGCGGCATTAAGGTACGTTTGGACAACGGGCAGGTAGGCCGGGTAGCCCAAATTATAGGCGACTAATTTCCTTTTCTATTGTGCATATTTGATCATTATTCAGCTACATGGACAATCCTGTTAAAATAAAAGAGCCCAAAGGCTTATTCTTTCGCCTTGATGCACATTACAGGCTATACCTTTCGCTTGCTATCGCTGTCGCGGCGTTCTTTTTATTCAAGAGCGACTCGGTACCCGCTACTACGTTAGTTACCTGGATAGCTTTTGCCTTTAGTGTAATTGTGCTTGATTGGGTAATTATATTTGGCGCACATCCCCGAGAGATACGCAAAATTGCCAGCCTGGAAGACAGCAGTCGCACCATCATCTTTTTATTTGTGCTGGTTGCATCGGTTACTAGTTTTGTAGCTATATACCTGCTGCTTAAATCAACCAAAGGCCAATCAGAAACAGAGGCTGCTAAAGGTGTTTTTTTAGCGATGGGCGCTGTTATTACTTCGTGGGGATTGGTGCATACTATATTTGCCATGCGTTACGCACATTTATATTACGATACAGGTAACAAAAACCATAATGAAAACACTAAAAATGGTTTGATATTCCCCGATGAACCCACGCCCGATTATCTTGATTTTGTGTACTTCTCTTTTGTAGTAGGGATGACATTCCAGGTATCTGATGTAGAGATATCATCGCGCCGTATACGCCGCCTGGCCCTGGTACACGGGCTGATATCATTCGCGTTTAATACAGCGATAGTTGCGTTGAGTATTAATGTTATTTCGGGGCTGGTGAGTAATTAAGATCAAAACTAAAGCGTCATTACGAGGAACGAAGTAAACTCTTTAAGCTAATCATCTGTTGACTGTCCTAAAGAGATTGCTTCGTTACAGCAATGACGCGTGGTTAATAAGGTATATATTTGTTATTACAAAGCTGCCAAAGCCGCTTTCAAATTCTTAATAGCCGCAGTACTGCTTTTTGATGAAGCGAAAATATCCGCCGAAGCAGAACCCGCACCATAATAATTGGCATTAGACGATTTATCTATAGATAAATTAGAGCCGTTGATGCTGATACCGGCAAACAAGCCTTTGCTGCGCGAATAAGAGTATATCTCGGCATCAAGCGCGTGGTCGGTACTGGCGGTTGAACTGCGGCCAACCGGGCCGGCGGCTGCAGATATATCCCCGCCAATGGTAAAGTCGCCGTTTTTAACTTTTGTAAGGACACCTTTGTTTTTAAACACTAAAACAAGGTCTACCGATTGTACACCTATCTGGAAACCAATGCTACCGCCTGTTAGCGTAATAAATACCGGGTCGCTCCATTTTCCGTCGGCTAATTTTACCATACCAACGCCTTTCCCGCGTTTGCCGCCAATGCCAAAGCCGGCGTTTATCAGGTTAGGTATCACAACAATCCCTTCATATTTCTCCAAAAGTTCCTGTGGGATACTTTCTTTCATGCTGCCAAACTTGGTAAGCACTTCGGCTGATTTATTTAACCTTTCTGTTTCTTTGCCGGCATCTGTAGCCGATGTCAGGATGAAAAACATGCTCAAAAGGAAAGGCAGTGTCAAAAATTTTATCTTTTTCATGATCTGTAATAAATGTTAATTTTTACTTAATTAAATTTCACTCAACTTTATAACCAATAGTTGTAAGGGTTGTTTCCTTAAATTTGTATTATTTATGTAAAGTCATGATATGTTGTCGGATTGGGCGCAATTGCACATTTAATTATCTTTGCGCCGATGAATAAGCCGGGTAAACAGCAAGTATTTTCTATAAGCAGCGAAGCAGAATTTGATAAAGCTGCCTTACAGGTATTTTACTACCAGGCTAAATATTGTACAGTATACTGTGAATTCATTAAGGGGTTAAATATTGACCCCGCATCAGTAAAAACAATTAATGCCATACCTTTTTTACCTGTTGAATTTTTTAAATCACAAGCTATTGTTACGGCTCATGATGATATAGAAGTTACTTTTAGCAGTTCGGGTACTACAGGCGTTATTACCAGCAGGCACCATGTTACCGATGTGAGCTGGTATACCCAAAGTTTCCGCAATGCTTTTGAGTTGTTTTATGGCGATATAAAGAATTTTACGATACTGGCATTGCTGCCGTCGTATCTTGAACGTGACGGCTCGTCGCTTATCTATATGGCTGATGATCTGATAAAGCAATCTGGTGATCCCCACAGCGGCTTTTACCTATACAATCACGCTGACCTGTATCACCAGCTAAAAATTCAGCAGCAGCTAAAAAAGCCCACATTATTATTGGGTGTTACCTTCGCCCTGCTTAATTTTATTGAATTATACCAAATCAACTATCCCGAATTGATTGTAATGGAAACCGGCGGCATGAAGGGCCGCCGCCGCGAAATGATACGGGAGGAACTGCACGAAACACTTTGCGCCGGCTTTGGCGTTAACGCTATCCATTCGGAATATGGTATGACGGAATTGTTGTCGCAAGCCTATTCTAAAGGCAATGGCATATTTAATTGCCCGCCCTGGATGCGCATTATTACCCGCGATACCAATGATCCCTTTACGATGCTCGGTACTGATAAAACAGGCGGTATCAATATAATCGACCTGGCTAATATTAACTCCTGCTCGTTTATTGCCACGCAGGACCTGGGCAGGGTATATGCTGATAACTCTTTTGAAGTGCTGGGCCGTTTTGATAATGCCGATGTGCGCGGCTGTAATTTGCTGATAGCTTAAAACTTAACTTGCAACTATCAGATTATTGCTATTTTTGCGTTACAGCATAAATGC
>JBDSIC010000437.1:0-3125 GCA_039918195.1 Mucilaginibacter sp. | reverse complement strand
ACTGGTGGTTACCAGCATTTTTACTGCTTTATCTATTAAGGATTTTGAGTTTGCTTCAAAGTCAACGGCTACAAGTATATTTTTCATGGTGAGGATGTTTATTATGGTTGTAACGAATAAATGCGGCTAATGTTGAGGGGGTTCATATTTACTTCGTTAGATTCTTCGCTACGCTCAGAATGACAGGAAAAATAAATTCGATATCAAATTTAAACATTCCCCCACCCGTGCGCCAAAACATCGGCAATATGGTAGGTTTTTATGGGCAGGTTGTTTTTGTCGATATAGCTTTGCAGGTGCAGCAGGCACGATGCATCGGTAGAAATAATATAATCAGCTTCGGCAGCCAGCGCGTTATCCACCTTTTGCTGGGCCATGGCCGATGATATGGCTTCGAATTTTACGGCAAAGCTGCCACCAAAACCGCAGCAGGTTTCGTTATCCTTCAGGTCAACCATTTCAAGGCCGATCACTTTTGAGAGGAGTTGGCGTGGTTCTTCCTTTATTTTACACTCGCGCAGGGCGGCGCAGCTATCATGGTATACTGCACGGCCATCTAATTCGGCACCAAAGTAGTCGTATTGCAGTATGTTTACCAGGAAGTCGGACAGTTCGTAAATATTACTTTGTATGCTCCGGCACTTGTTATGCACCACGGTATTGGTAAACAAGTCGTTATAATAATTTTTTACCATGCCGGTGCATGATGCGGATGGGGTTACAATGATACTGTCCTGGTCAAAATCATTCAGGAATTTGCTGCCCACCTCTTTGGCATCGTCCCAAAAACCGGCATTAAAGGCAGGCTGACCGCAGCAAGTTTGATTGGGATTGAAAGTGACATCGCACCCGGCCTTTTTTAACAGCTTAACGGTATTAAAAGCAGTATCGGGATAAAGCTGGTCAATAAAACAAGGTACAAATAACTCAATTTTCATCCGCCAAAATTAAACAGGGCTAAATTCCGAATTTTTAATGCCCTTTTTCTCAGCGCCGAGTAAAGAAAGCAACAACAGCAAACCTATAAAAAAGTAACCACATAACGCAAGTGTGGAATTTCGCATACTGCCGGTCAGCTCTTCTATTAAACCAAAGCTAAACAGGCCGCCTACTATAGCAAGCTTTTCGGTTACGTCGTAAAAGCTGAAGAACGACGCAGTATCCGGGATGTTTTGCGGCAAAAACTTGGAATAGGTAGAGCGCGAGAGCGACTGTATCCCTCCCATTACCAAACCTACCAACACAGCCACTACATAAAACTGCCCCTCGGTAGTAACAAAATAGGCACATATACACACAATCACCCAAAAGAAAACCACGAACGACAGTATCTTTATATTTCCGTACTTTACTGCCAGCCTTGACATAAGTTGCGCGCCGCCAATGGCTACTATTTGTATAATAAGGATAATGGCTATCAGCGATTTCTGTGGCATGTTCAGCACTTTCGCGCCAAAGCTGGCAGCAACCAGCATCACCGTTTGCACGCCCATCGAGTAAAAAAAGAACGCCGGCAAAAACCTTTTTAGTAATGGCATCTGTTTTATTTTTGCGAAAACCTTACCAAGTTCAATAAACCCGCCTTTTAAAACACTTTTATGTTGCGATTGTACATTTGGGGTACCTTTTGGTAATACAGCAAACGGTATTTGGGCAAACCCTATCCACCATATGCCTACTAATAAAAATGAAATTTGCGCCGGCAGGGCCTCATTGGTAATACCAAACCACGCCGGTTGTAAAACAAAGGCAAAGCAAATAAGTTGCAAAAGCACACTGCCAATGTATCCGTAGGTAAACCCTTTGGCGCTTACCTTGTCCTGCATATCTATGGTGGCAATTTGGGGCAGGTAGGAGTTATAAAATACAAAGCCGCCGCAATAACCAATAGCTGCCAGCGCGAAGCAGATAATACCGAGCTCCAGCGTATCTGCCTTAAAAAAAAATAAACAAGCACATGAAACCGATCCTAATACCGTGAAAAACTGCATAAAAGCTTTTTTACTACCGCGATAATCGGCTATGGCAGTTAATATGGGCAGCAGTAACGCGATAATTAAATAGGCCGCGGCCAGCGCATAATCAGCAAGGGCAGTGTTCACAAAAGTAAATCCGAAGAAATTCACTTTGTCGCTATCACCTGTTGTGGTTACTGCCTTATAATAGGCCGGGAAAATGGTGGAGGTTATGACCAGATTATACGCCGAGTTTGCCCAATCGAACATGGCCCAGGCGCGTATGGTTTTCTTGTTGTTTTTAGGCTGCATTCAGGTTTTAAAAGTATGTAAATTTTGCAACATACAAAAAGCTGCAAGCCATAAAGAATATAAAGCACATTTACTACTTTCGAAGCTTACAACCACTCATGAAATTTAAATTAAGATCCGCATACACGCTTTGCCTGCTTTTTACGGTTACAGTACAATTTGCTATAGCGCAAGCACCGGGCAAACCTACCGGCTTAAAATGCGAATATTTAGTAAACCCAATTGGTATTGATGCGTCTAATCCGCGCCTAACCTGGCAACTGAACGATGCGCGGCAAGGCGCTGTCCAAAAAGCTTATTCAGTATATATGGGCACTGATTCAGTGGAGGTAAGCAAAGCTAATGAGAACTTAGATTTAACAGGCAAAGTAACTTCAGCATCAAACTTAATTACCTATAAAGGCAAGGCCTTGACCCCGTTTACCAAATACTTTTGGCGTGTGGACCTATGGGACAAGGATGATAAATGCATATCCTCCTCTATCTCCAGCTTTGAAACCGGCATGATGAACAGCCGCAACTGGCAGGGTAGCTGGATAGATGACAACCATAATATAAATACCAAACCTGCCCCCTATTTCCGGAAAACATTTGATGCCGCTAAAAAGATCAGATCAGCCCGGGCATATATTGCCGTGGCGGGACTGTATGAATTGTACATCAACGGCCAAAAAACCGGCAACCACCGGCTCGACCCGATGTATACCCGATTTGACCGCCGCACACTATACGTTACTTACGATGTTACCGCGCAACTACAGCAGGGTAAAAATGCTATTGGCGTGTTGCTTGGTAACGGCTGGTATAACCACCAGTCGAGTTCTATATGGAATTTTGATAAGGCCCCGTGGCGCAACA
>JBDSIC010000436.1:0-2984 GCA_039918195.1 Mucilaginibacter sp. | reverse complement strand
TATAATTGCTTTATCTTGATGTTGCGGTAGGCTACCACATTGCCGTGGTCCTGTAAGCAAATATGCCCCTTTTGGTATGATGCATAGGTAGGCACGGTTTTAAACTTGCTTTTGTCAAGCAGTTGTTTCCACTCATCGCCACCCATTTGCACATCAACGGTTTGTACGCCGTTAAGCCAGAAAGTAAGCTTGCCATCTTTTTTGCGTATCACCGCTTTATTCCATTCGTTAGCGGGTTTTACCGCTGTGCGTGGCGCGCCAATCAAATCATATAATGAGCCTGCAACATGTGTGTCTATCTTGTTATCACCGGCCTTTGCGTTATCCAGCACCTGCATTTCAACACCTGTTAAAAACGACCACTGGTACTTCGGATCTTCGTTAACGCCGAATATGATACCGCTGTTACCGCCTTCTTCTATCTTCCACTCTACAGCCAGCTCATAGTTCTCGTACTCACCATCGGTGGTAATATCGCCGCGGCCGGTGCCGGCAGGATTAAATTGCAGTTCTCCGTTGGATGCTGTCCAGCCGTTACCCACTTCGGTTTTATTGTAAGTATGCCAGCCTTGTGTAGTGGTGCCGTCAAACAATAACGCCCAGCCATCCTTTTTTTCTTTAGCGGTTAACGTATTGGGGGTTTGTGCTGATAGCATGGTACTAATAGATGTGAGGGCAATTATCCCTGCCAGTGTTTTTTTCATGTTTTTGTATATCGTACTGTTATTAAATTTAAACTTAGGTAACGGTAAATATATTGCTTTTTTATATAGATGATACACTATTTGTACGTACATGTGTAAAAAAGTAGATACCGAAAACCACCGGCTATAAGGTGTAAATGCTTCTGCCATTTTTTTCTTACCTTGCAGCACTACAGATATATTATATAACGTGACTTTCCAGGATTTTAATTTCAACGAACATTTATTAGAGGGCGTACTGAGCATGGGTTACACCAAGCCAACCCCTATACAGGAAATGGCCATACCCGTTATTATGGGCGGCGAAGACCTGATAGCCTGCGCCCAAACCGGCACAGGTAAAACCGGCGCATTTTTATTGCCCGTGCTCGACCAGATAGCCAAGGACCATACGCACCAAACTACGGTGCTTATTTTAACCCCCACCCGCGAGCTGGCACAGCAAATAGACCAGCAGGTAGAAGGACTGGCCTACTTTACAGGCATCAGCTCGTTAGCGGTATTTGGCGGCGGCGATGGTATTGTGTACGAGCAGCAACGCCGTGGCATACAAAACAATGTAAACATTATTATAGCTACGCCGGGCAGGCTTATAGCGCACCTTACATCGGGCGTGCTTAAGTTTAACCACATAAAACACCTTATTTTAGACGAGGCCGACCGCATGTTGGACATGGGCTTTTATGATGACATTATGCGCATCATCAGCTACCTGCCTAAAAAAAGGCAAACGCTGCTGTTCTCGGCTACCATGCCGGGCCGTATACGCACCATGGCGAAAACTGTGCTGCATAACCCGCAGCAAATAAATATCGCCTTGTCGCAACCTGCAGTGGGTATCGATCAGCAGATATACCTGGTGGCCGATCAGCAGAAAACACCTTTGGTAAAATACCTGCTTAAACATGGCAACTATACCAGTATCATTATTTTCTCGTCGACCAAAGACAGGGTAAAATCGGTATATAAGGAATTAAAACAGGCGCGCTTTGATATCAGCGCATTCCACTCGGACCTTGACCAAAGCGAACGGGAAGAGATACTCCGTAACTTCAAGAACAAAACACTGCCCATTATTATTGGTACCGATGCTTTATCGCGAGGTATTGATGTGGAAGGCATCGACCTGGTTTTAAATTACGATGTACCACCAGATCCGGAAGATTATATACACCGTATTGGCCGTACTGCGCGCGCCCTAACAACAGGCACCGCTATTACGCTGGTAAGCGAGCGCGACCAAAGCCGTTTTAAAAGCATCGAGGACCTGATAGACAGGCAAATTGACCGTAAGGTATTGCCCGAAGAAATTGGCGAGGCCCCGGTATTCAGGCCTGCACGTGCAGGTGGCGGCGGTTTCGATCCGAAAAAAAGAAGGTTTAATAATAACCGCAAAAAATAGTAAAAACTATGAAACGCTTTTTAGGCAAAGCGGCCGTTTACTTACTACTTGTCCTGTTGGTGCTCACACACTTCCGGGCATCCGCACAGCAAAAACATACCACCAGCGGCAACCCTATATTTGAGGGCTGGTATGCCGACCCAGAAGCTGCCATTTTTGATAAAACCTATTGGGTATATCCAACCTACTCGGATAAATATGAGAAACAGGTACATTTTGATGCTTTCTCCTCAACCGATTTGGTACATTGGAAAAAGCATAGCAATATCATTGATTCATCTGCCATAAAATGGCTCAAAAGGGCTTTATGGGCACCGGCCATCACCAAAAAAGACGGCAAATATTACTTATTTTTCGGCGCTAACGATATACAGAATGACAGCCAATACGGCGGCATAGGCGTTGGCGTTGCTGATAACCCTGCCGGGCCGTTTAAGGATTATTTGGGCAAACCGCTTATTGATAAAATATACAACAAGGCACAGCCTATTGACCAGTTTATTTTTAATGATAAGGGCAAATATTATATTATTTACGGCGGCTGGGGCCAGTGCAATATCGCGCAGCTGAATAAAGATTTTACGGGTTTTATACCGTTTGATAATGGCGAAACTTTTAAAAAGATAACCCCTGAAGGTTATGTAGAGGGCCCGGTAATGTTCAAACGCAAGGGCAAATATTATTTTATGTGGTCGGAAGGGGCCTGGACAGGGCCTGATTACCGGGTGGCTTATGCCATAGGCGATTCGCCGACGGGACCATTCAAACGCATCAGTACCGTTTTAAAACAGGATGCCGCTATTGCTACCGGCGCGGGGCATCATGCCGTTATACAAATACCGGGCACTGATGAATGGTACATTATTTACCACCGAAGG
>JBDSIC010000435.1:0-4093 GCA_039918195.1 Mucilaginibacter sp. | reverse complement strand
AAAAAATATAATGTTACCAAAGCCCTTGATATTATAGAAGCCGAATTTAACCCAACCGTTGAACGCGACGAGATAGTAAACTTTGTACAAAACTCTCAGCGCGGTATTATGAAGGGGTTTGGGATTTAAGTTGTCTGAACCAGAATTTACAGAATTAAAGAATTTACAAAATTTATGGTTAAGTACTCAGGCAGCTATTATTCTGCTAATTTTATAATTCTGTAAATTCTGATTCAGACAATAATGAAGATCACCCTCGATAACATAGGCCGGCGATTTAACCGCGACTGGATATTCAGGGGGGTGGACTACACCTTTGTAAGCGGCGAAAGCTATGCCATACTGGGGCCAAACGGTTCGGGAAAATCCACGCTATTACAGGTATTAAATGGTAGCCTTGCGCCATCGGCAGGCAAACTCGGTTATTTTTATGGAGATAAGGAGGTGGAAGCCGAAAAGGTATTTAACTACCTGAGCCTGGCCGCGCCGTACTTGGAGTTGATAGAAGAGTTTACATTAGCCGAGGTGATTGATTTTCACTTCAAATTTAAAGCCTATAAAACCGGTATGGATAAGGAGGGGGTAATTTCCCTGCTGGATATGTATGCCAGTAAACACAAGCTGGTAAAATACTTTTCATCGGGCATGAAACAGCGGTTGAAGCTGGCGCTGGCATTTTGCAGCGATACCCCCATGCTCATGCTGGATGAACCTACCAGTAATTTAGATACTCAGGGTGTTGATTGGTACCTCGGCCTTGTAGAACAATATGCCGCCGGCCGCCTCACCATCGTTTGTTCTAACCAGGAACATGAATATGCGTTTTGTGGGAATAAGTTGAATTTGGTTGATTATAAATAGTTGGTGTTTTTTGGCTCATAGCGAATTTAACTCACCCGGTCTTTGCTTCGCTCGACCACCCTCTCTTCGCTAAAGCGAAAAGAGGGTATTATTTTCTTTCTATTCCCCTCTCTACAAAGTAGAGAGGGGTGACCAGCGTAGCGTAGTCGGGGTGAGTTAACTAATGGAAGTGGCTATTGACTTGACACATCAACTCAACCCCTCTTGCATTTTTCCTTACAACTGCCTAAGTTTGCCCCCTCATATTTACGATCATGTCTAAAGCATCTGAAATAAAAAATGGCAATATCATCCGTTTTAACGGCGAGCTGTTGCAGGTAGAGGAGTTTTTGCACCGTACCCCGGGTAACCTCAGGGCCTTTTACCAGGCGCGTATGCGTAATGTTAAAAGCGGCAAACTGGTTGAATACCGTTTCCGTACAGACGAGGAGGTAAGCATTGCCCGTGTTGAAACCAACGATTACCAATTTTTATACGAAGATGGCGAATCGCTGGTAGTGATGGATAATACTACATACGATCAGCATAATGTACCAAAGGCCTTGTTTGGCACCGCGGTAAAATTTTTAAAAGAGGGCACCAACGTTATTGTAGCTTTTGAAAGCGACGAGCCTATCATGGGCCAGATGCCATCATCGGCCGAATTAGAAGTTACCTATACCGAACATGCTGTTAAAGGCGATACATCAACCGGCGCCCTTAAAACAGCCACAGTTGAAACTGGCGCTGAAATCCGCGTTCCGTTGTTTATCAACTTAGGAGACAAGGTAAAGGTAGATACCGCAACCGGTGCATACATCGAACGGGTAAAAGGCTAACTAATAATTATATAATTTACTAAGGCGGTCATTTTTGGCTGCTTTTTTGTTTGTAGCTGGTAGTCAATAATTAGTACAGTAAATCATTATTATTAAATAAAAATATGGGATTATTTTCAAGTTTATTAGGCAACGCAGGGGTAGCAAATCCGGCAGACTTGCAAAAGGATTACGGGAACTTATTAACCGAAAGTGAAAACATCGAGATAGGCTTTAAACTGATACGCGACGTATTCATATTTACCAATAAACGGGTTATTTTAGTGGATAAGCAGGGTATTACCGGCAGCAAAACCGAGTACCTGTCAATTGCATATAAAAGTATATCAAGGTTCAGTATTGAAAGTGCCGGCCATTTCGAACTGGATGCAGAATTGAAGATATGGGTATCGAGCGAGGCGCAGCCAAGCATTATCAAAAAATTTAATAAGCAGGTTAATATTTACGATCTGCAAAAGATACTGGCACAGCACGTATTGTAGAAGTAATGAGAATAGGGCTTTGACCGTCGTTTTAAAAAGGACATTCCGTTTGGGATTGGCCTTAGCCTGCATCGCGTTCCTTCTGCCGCTTTACATACAGCTCATCCACCAAAACAATTACAATAGCCAGCAAAGGTGTAGCCAGTAATATGCCCAGCACGCCGGACAAAGCCCCCATTAAAACCTGGCTAATAATGGTTAAGGCAGGTGGCAGATCTATCATGCGCTTTTGAACCATCGGGGTTATAATATTACTTTCCAATATTTGTATCCCGGTATACATAGCGGCCAATCCAATGGCCATATTAGGGCTTATGGTGAAGCCAAGTAGTACAGCAGGTACCATAGCTATCAGCGGCCCGAAGTTAGGTATGAAGTTAAGTAGTCCGGCCATAAGCGCTAAAGTTAGCGCCATAGGTATGTCCAGTACAGTTAACCCTGTGCCGGTCAACACGGCGATGATCAGCATGGCCAGCATCATTCCTTTTAGCCAGCCCTTTAGTACAAGGCTAATACGGTCGATAACCACTTTGGCAATTTTTTTGGCGGGCGAAGGCACCAGCTTTATAATGCCATCCTTATACATGGATGGGCTAACAGTGAAAAATATACCTAAAAATAGGATGATATACAGGTTGCCAAGCACGCCAAAGCTGGTAGAAAAAAAACTTTGCGCCGTAGTCATTAATTTAGAAGTGTCATAGGAAGATACATTCTTCAGTATCTTCTCACCGATCGGGGTTTTTCGTAAACTGGCTTCGGCGTTACTAACAATACGTGGAAAATCATCGCTCAATGCGGCAATTTGCGCCTGTATTTTGTTACCCATAAACCAAAACAGCAGCACCACTATTAAAAATGTGCCCAGTACGGATATGGCCATACAAATTTGCCGCCTTAAGTGCGTTCGCCGCTGAATGGCATCACCCAATCCATGAAAAAACACCGCTATAAGTGAGCCGGCCAAAACCATCAGCAACACATCGAAAGCCACCCTTAAAATCAATATCACACAAACCGATAAGGCCAGTATGCCTACAACTATCCATACTTTGTGTGAAAACGAAAGTTCGTCGTCGGTTTTGCCGGTAGGTTTGCCTTTATGTGTTGTTGCCATTGATTGGGTATATATCAATCAATATAATTTTTGTGTTTTTGTTTGTTAAAAGTACTGAATACATATGCGCAAACAAAAAAACCCCGCTTGCGGCGGGGTTTTAAGAAGTATAATAGAGGGTTAATTTATAGTTCCCTGTTTCCAATACACCGCGCTGTGCGCACTTGGACTGGCATAGGTACGGGACGATACCGCCATTACGTGCGTAGCATCTTTCATAAACAAGGAGTTGTTGATAGCACCCTCGTTAACCGGAAGACCAGGCCACGGGCGCGATACATTGACAAAGTTTTTAGCCATAGTGTTACCAACTGTTACCAGCATGGTGTTGTAACGCCAGTCGGTATTACCACGGCCATCTTTATCATGTACTGACATGATGGTATTGCCGGCAGCCGATTGTACCAGGTACGGGCCACCGCCCCATATGCTGCCGGTTGTTGCCAGCCACCTGCGGGTATTTGCCGTACTGCCCACCCCATCGGCATAACGCCATTTTGAGTAGATAGACGACCAGTTCATCCATGCGGATTGAGCCGACCCAACAGATTCAATTGGGAATACGATGCCTTTATCGCCCTGCAACAGTAAAGGCACGGGCATACCATCGCGTTTGCCGCTGGTATAAGCTACCTGTTGTGGCGCAGACCAGGTGCTGCCATTATTTTTTGAGCGGACCATCAATATTTGCTGCTGCGACCAAGTTGGCGTCCATAATGCTTCACTTGAGTAAAACATTTGTATCTCCCCGTCATTCATTTGCACCATTGCCGGTTCCCACGAGCGGCCGGAGGTGACAATTTGTGCCGCACCCC
>JBDSIC010000434.1:0-7041 GCA_039918195.1 Mucilaginibacter sp. | reverse complement strand
GGATAAGCTTAAAGAGATTGCCACGCTTCGCTCGCAATGACGCTTTTATATTGTTTTTTATTACTTCTGAAACTCCGGCTTCAAGTAAGCCTTCATCGCCTTCCTAAATTTTTCAACTTTGGGTGTTGATACATTACGGATATATGGTTTACTCAAATGACCTGCGTAATATCCCTGGTGATAGTTCTCACCGGCATAAAACACTTTGAATGGTGCTATTTGGGTTACTACCGGGTCGCTGTAATGTTTGGAGGCATTTACGGCGGCAACTACTTTCATCAGTATTGCCTTCTCTTCGGGCGTACGGTAAAAGGCGATAGAGCGGTAATCATCGCCTTCATCCGGGCCTTGCCTGTCAACAGTTGTTGGGTCATGCGCGGCGAAGAAGCCTTGGGCAATCTTTTCAAAACTGATGATCTTAGGGTCGTAATAAACCTGCACTACTTCGGCATGGCCGGTAGTACGGGTGCAAACATCCTCATATGTTGGGTTTTTAGTTTTGCCGCCTGCATAACCGGATATTACTTTTGTAACGCCCTTTAACTCTGACAGGGCTTCGCTCATACTCCAAAAACAGCCGCCGCCAAATGTGGCCAGCTTTTCACCCGGTTTTGGGGCAGGCATTCCTGCCATATCCTCATCGCCGGCACCGGCTTTTGGCTGGCCATTGGCACAGCCTATAAACAGGAAGAGCGTTGCTATAAAAAGAAAGTTTTTCATGTTGTTTATCATTTAACCGATATACGAAGATGATACCAACCCGGATGGTCATTAAAGAGTAAACTAACCACTGCTGCACATTTACTCCCTGTTTTTAATTCCAGTTTGAATAAATCATTACCAACGGGAAATAAATCGCATTAGGTTCTCGGTTTTCATCCCTCATCTCTTTATTCTGGTCGGCAAGTATTTTTTTAAAGTCACATCCCTTACCCCTGGCATTTTTATTAAATTCTGTATAAAAGATAATAGGAACAATAAGCCACTTGTCTCGCGCCTGCTCAACATTCCAATAACCATTAGTAAGTTCCATTGCTTTAAATATTGAATTTTTAACATCCAGAGAACTGCTATTAGTAACAATTAGCGAATCAACAGTATTATCCCTGGTGACTTTAAATTTAATGTATGTAAATGGCATTTGGCAATCATCCATTATAGAAATAGGGGGATGAATTTTCATTTTTAAAAAATGAGTTAGGTCCTTTTCTCCCTGCTTATCAAAATAACCGGTTTGTGCTGAGCTCAGTTTTACGCTCAGCATAAATAATATAAATGCGAATATTAGTTTCATAATAGTTTTTAGTAGAAATAGTAAGAAGTAGATATAATATTTTACAATTAATTAACCCTTATGGGTTCTTGTATGATCCAAACTCATACAATTATATTAGATTATTATTAACCGCATTTTTAATCCTTATTAATATGGCGCCTACACCATTGGTCTTTATTTCAAACACAGTAGAAAGTATCATCCCCAACTTACCCGGCGGAAAACCTTTGTTATGCATCCATTCCAGGTACGAAATAGGTATATCGCATATCAGGGTGCCTTTGTACTTGCCAAAGGGCATCCTCATTTTCACCGCGTCAATAAGTACCTGCGGGTCGGGTGTTATGTTTTCCACCCTGTAAATATAGCAGTATTAACGCCTGGCTAATCCCTTGGTTATAAAAAATGTGGCCAGCGCTGCTGCCACGGTTACGGCGGCAACCTTCAGCTTTATTTTACTGTCTTCAGTATACGATGGTATGTACCTCACCCCTGTTTCATCAGCCAAAACCGCACGTTTAACATAGCGGCCGTGGTTAGGCACTGCCAACTCCCTAAAGTGGTTAGCGAGATAACTAAGCGACGTTTGCAGTTCTTTACCGCGCATAACCACGCCATGCCCGGTTGCCGCGATACGCGGCTGCAAGGCAGCTAACTTACGTACCGATTTTTCGGCGGCATGCCAGTTGGTTGTTAAGTACTTGGGCGGACCCGAGAATTTCTTTATAAAATTAAGCACATACACAGCCGACTCAGTTTTTGTGGTTGTAAAGGCATCGCCTGCTATTAAAGTTGTATTTAACGGCAGGAACAGGGATATATGCCCGGCAGTATGTCCCGGCGTGTGTATCACCTTCCATTCGGGCAGTTCAGGTACACCTTCATATTTATCAATAGGTATCAGGCGGCTGCCTAAATTAATAGGTTTAACAGGATAGGTCCATGACATTAAGCTCATTAGTCCACCCCCAACTGTTGGATCCGGCGGTGGGTATGATGATGCACCTGTAAGGTATGGCACCTCAAGCGGGTGTGCGTATACCGGCACGTCCCAATATTCCAGCAGGTCTTCTAACGCGCCCACATGGTCGAAATGGCCATGGGTAAGCACAATGGCTGCCGGCTTGGTGCCAGGCCCGAAAAGCGACTCGGCCATGGCGATTATCTTTTTGGCTGTACCGCGTAAACCGGCATCAACCAGCACCCAGCCTTTGCCCGCGCCGCGGCGGTTAGCTATCATATAAATATTAACAAACGTTATTTTCATCCCCCAAACACCCTGGGAAACCTGGAAATAATTAGGCTTTTTCATAGTTCAGATATATAGCAGGTAAACAACCTGTTAATGGTTATGGTTTTAATAAAAAGTTAATCTGCGGTAAATACGTATATAACATAAACGTGACACGTTAATGAGTATTGCATAAAAACAGAAACCCGCAGCAGGCGTTTAAATAATAAATATATAAATATGGGCGAATTATTTGATGCTACACTAACCGGGTCGGACGACAATATTGAGGGCGTAGTAAAACAAACAGAATATGAAGGTTTTGGCAGAGCGTATGAATTTACATCAATTGACAATACGCTGCATTTAATTATAGCGAAGGATGACGAGGGTAACTGGATAAGGATAGCGGGCACAGAGCCTTACTTTTCGGGCTGGGTTGACCAGTTGGTTGAACAGGTTAGTACTTTAAGGGTGTTGAAATAAGGAGCCTCACCCAAACCCTCTCCAAAGGAGAGGGCTTAAGGAAAGGTGAAGGCTTAAGGAAGGTTATTTGATGGTAAAGATTAATCCACTATCTGGTAATTATAAACCAGGCCTTGCTGTATTTTGTTGGTTACACGGTCAATGCTTTCTTTGATATCGTCTTTCTGGTGTTTATCGGTTACTTCAATAAACGCCTTGCGATAATCAACTAATGCTTTTGACCATTGCTTGTTCTTCTCAAAGAACAGGCCCGACAGGTCATATATCGCCGCCGCATCAACACCGGCAGTTGCTAAAGCTTTTTCTTTTACGTGTTTCACCAATTTTTCCATATCCAGGAAAACAACCAGGTGCATATAGTGGAAATAAACGTCCGGAAATGCAGGCTCCAGTTCCATGCAGGTTTTAAAGTGATAGCCTGCTGTCTGGTAATCCTGTATTTCGTAATAATATATCTTGCCTAATTGGAAGTGAGCCCGCGCATATAATGGGTCGTTGGTAATAATTTCGTTTAGTAACCTTAACCCTTTTGGTGTTTCGCCAAATGCCAACTCATCAACCGCCTGCAGATATTTTTCTTAAATGGTATAAAAAGTGTCCATAAAAATGCTGTGTATATAGGCTTCAACTTATGTAAAGCCTTATCAATAAAAATTAAATAAAATGATTTTCCTGCTTAAAGCGTGTAGTATTATACAGGGGTTGAGAAGCGCAGAAATGATGCAACACGCTCCCGCTGAGCAACCATGGGCCGCACAAAGATGTTAAGATGGGAAGTGTTTTTAAGTAGCATTACAATTATATTTAGTGCAAATATACGCATAGCGTACTGCAACACAAAATATAATAAGCAGGCAGTTAAGTAATTGAGATACCCGTTCGGATATTCAGCCGAATTGGATGTGCCTAATTAAGCACTTTTCAACCTGTGCAGATCTTCCATTACTTCTACCGCGTTAACAGCACCGGCAACAATGGCTTTGCTTTTTACGGCTTCTATCAGGTAGTTATTCTTCAACTCCTTTTCAGACATCAGCACGCTAAAATCGGTATAGATCATGCCTTCTTCGTACGGGAAAACGGTGTAGCCCCTCTTGTCAGCATCGTAGTGCCCCAATTCAAATATCTCGTCTTATGTTTTGCCTTTTATTTTGGCACCCTTTACCAGTTGGTAAGCATCGTTTATTGATTCGAAGGTGTTGTTTTTCATATACAGACCCCGTTGCAATTACTTTGCCAATTTTTTATAGCCTGCTATACAAACCAGCTAAATATATCACTTTGAGTAAGTTCTGATTTTTCCTTGTCGTTTAGGTCCTTCATTATTTGCCCTTCGCTCATTTGAATTATGCGGGTTCCGTAATTGTAGGCATCTTTTAATGTATGGGTGATTAAAATTGAGGTCAGTCCGAAATCCTTTACCAGTTTATCGGCTGTTTCCATCACTACACCTGCCGAGCGTGGGTCGAGCGCGGCGGTTGGTTCGTCTAACAACAGCACCTTGCAGGTATCGGTAACACTCATCAGCAACGTGAGTGCCTGCCGCTGACCGCCGGATAAAGTGCCCATAGGCTGTTCTATCTTATTTTCAAGCCCCATGCCCAGCGTGGCAATGCGCCCGCGAACTTTCTGCTTAAAAGCATTGGTTATGCCTATTGACAGACCTTTGGGCTTGGTACGTATTGCCGCCAGCCTGAAATTATCGATGATACTCAGATCGGGTGCGGTGCCGCTTAACGGGTTCTGAAAAACCCGGGCTATCCATTTGCTGCGTTGGTAATCGTGCAGGCGGGTTACGTCGTTATCATTTATGCTGATGGTACCCTCATCTGGCAAAACACTTCCGGCCACTAAATTTAGTAGCGTAGTTTTTCCCGACCCATTGGAGCCTACTATCACCAAAAACTCGCCCTCGCTGATATGCAGGCTGATACCGTTAACCGCGTTTACCTGGTTAGCCTTGCCCCTGTTGAACACCTTATGTACATTATCCAGCGCAATCATCCTATACGTTTAAATGATAATCGGGGTAAACTCACTATCAGCAGCACAAATAAGGCGGTAACCAGCTTCTGCAATTTGGAATCAACACCAACGCTCAACGTAATAGCTAATACCATCTGGAATATAATGGCCCCGCCCAGAACGAGCGCCAAGTTTACCCATATCGACGTAATGCGCAGCCAGTTAATAATGGTTTCGGCAATAATAACGGAACCCAGCCCTACTATCACACTGCCAATACCCATATTAATATCGGTATAACCCTGGTATTGTGAAAGGAGATACCCACTTAACGCCGTAAGTGAATTAGCTAACGCCAACCCTATTATCTTCATCTTATCGGTATTTACGCCAAGCGCCCGTATCATGGTTTCGCTATTCCCGGTTGCGCGCATGGCCAGGCCGAAATCTGTTTTTAGCAGGTAACCTATTTTAAGGGTGAGTATCAGTACAAAAAAAGACAGTATCCAAAAGGTATTACTGTTGGGATCGGTTACTATATGAACAATTTCAAACAGCGACGAAATGCCTATCAGCGGGATGTTGGAACGGCCCATCAGCGTAAGGTTGATAGAGTACAGTGCCGTCATTACCAAAATACCGGCAAGCAGCGCGTTTATTTTAAGTTTGGTATGGATAAAGCCTGTGGCCGCCCCTGCCAGCGCGCCTGATAATATTACCGCAGGTAGCGTAATGTACACCGGCTGGTGCTGTGTAAGCATAATGGCAGTAACCGCGCCGCCCAGTGTAAAGCTGCCGTCTGTAGTAATATCGGGGATATTAAATATCTTCATGGAAATGTATATCCCCAGCGCTATGCCCGAAAAGCACAATCCCTGTAACAGCGCGGTGAGGTAAAAATCCATGTTATTTTACAGCTTCAAAATTGGCAGGTATGCTGATGTTATACTTTTTGGCCATCACCGGGTTGTAAACACGCTTGCGAAGCTTAACCATTTCGGGTTTCAGGCCATCTGTTTTTTTAGTTTTTAAGTATTGGGCCGCCTGTTCGCCTGACTGGTAGCCCCATTGGTAAATATCGGCACCAAAAGCAGCAACCGCTCCCCTTTGCACCAATCCGGCCTCGCTGGTAAATATGGGCACATTCTTCTGACCGCAATTCTTGGCAATAGTTTCAAAAGAGGCAAAAACGGTATTATCCGGGTTGGCAAAAAACGCGTCGATATTTTTATTTAGTAATGACTGGGTAACCAGCTGCGCATCTGCCGAAGCATTTACAGGCAGGGCAATTAATTCAACGTTCAGCTTAGCTGCCAGCCCCTTTATGCGCTCCATCGCATCCGCAGATTGCGGCTCCGACTGGTTATATATCATCCCCACTACCAACTTAACGCCTTTAGGCTTCACCAATTTTGGGATAATTGAAAACGATGTATCTATGTAATTCATGTCCTCTACCGCTCCAAACAAATTGGCAGGGGCTTTACCGGCAGCATCTTCCACCTTCATTAACGCGGGTGTAGGCGCAACCATGGCAAATATGGGCGTGGTCTTATTTTTTTGAATAGCGGTAATGGTTGATAAGGTGGTACAGGTAGCAAAAAGGTCAACCTTTTCGGCAGTAAAATAATTCACTATCTGCGTTAGCGTGGGTATATCGCCCTGGGCATTGCGGTATTCTATTTTCACGGTACTGTCGGCTTCGCTAAAACCATTCTTTTTTAAAGCATCGGTAAAGCCGGTGCGTGCCTGCGATATGGTGGCATCTTCAAAAGCATCCACAAAACCAACAACAGGAATATCCCCTGTCTTTTTTTTAGGTTGACAGCCTGCAATGGCCGCTGCTATTAAAATCGCGGTTAAAAGTTTCAGATGCTTCATGCAACTAAGGTAAGTAATGGAGGTGAAAGGCGCAAGGTAGGTTGGAAGGAGGTTCATTTACTCACCCCGACTGCGCTGCGCTTGCCACCCCTCTCTACTTTGTAGAGAGGGGTATTTTTTATTATTTGTTCTCTTGAAATCTTTCTTTACCCTCTTTGCGCAGCAGAGAGGGTGGTCGAGCGAAGCAAAGACCGGGTGAGTC
>JBDSIC010000433.1:0-7121 GCA_039918195.1 Mucilaginibacter sp. | reverse complement strand
TATCTAATACGTTAAGCAAACCCATACTTAAACTTACCGAAGCTGATTATAACGCGCATGGTATGGCGCAACTGGCTACCGAGAAGGGGCCGGTATACAACATAAACATCCATATTTTTAACAAGATACAGCATACCATAACCGGCTGGCCCGGCGGCAAGCCCAATGCCGATGACAGCCAGCGGCCCGAACGTGCCGAACCGGCAAAGAAACGCGCCATCGTGTTCTCGCCGCACCCGGATGATGATGTGATATCAATGGGCGGTACTTTTATACGTTTGGCAGATCAAGGCCATGAAGTGCATGTAGCCTACCAAACAGCCGGCAATACCGCCGTTTGGGATGATGATGCACTGCGCTTTGTTGAGTTTTCGATAGATTTTAACCGTTCGCAGGGATTAGATATAGGTCAGCTGGAAACGATGTATAGCGAAATGCGCGACTTTATATCCGCTAAAAACCCTAACCAGGCCGATACCGAAGCTATACGCACCGTTAAAGGATTGATACGCAAAGGCGAAGCCATTGCAGGGGCAAGGTTTGCGGGCCTGCCCGACGAACGCATACATTTTATGGAACCGCCATCTTATGATAAAGGGGGCAAAAAGGCAAATTTTGAACAGGATGTAACCAAAACGATGGACTTGCTGAAAGCCATAAAACCCCAGCAGGTATTTGCCGCCGGCGACTTTGCCGACCCGCATGGCACCCATAAAATATGCTTTGATATTATAGTAACGGCATTAACCCGCCTAAAGCAAACCGAAGACTGGATAAAAGATTGCCGGCTATGGCTGTACCGTGGTGCCTGGCACGAGTTTGAGATACACGAAATAGAAATGGCCGTACCATTATCCCCGCAGGAAGTTGAGCGGAAACGCCTGGCCATATTCAAGCACCAGTCGCAGAAGGACCTGCCGGTGTTCCCGGGGGATGATGCGCGGGAGTTTTGGGTGAGGGCAGAAGACCGCACCCGCAGCACTGCCAAAGCTTACAACGACCTGGGCCTTGCCGAATACGAAGCTATCGAGGCTTTTAAAAGGTGGGTATATTAAGATGTTATTGACGGGGCGATGCCGGTGTTTTGCATATGCATTGGTAGATGTTCGGTTTTTATAAAAAGAAAAGCATTAGTCAATTAATGCTTTTCTTTTTAGATATTAATATAAACACGCTTGAAAATCAACATGTAACCTTTTTTCAGGTGGAAAAATATCGCAAATGGTTAAAAAAGTATTAACTCTTTGTGTTTGATATCCAGTTATTTGTGCTTGTAATAATTCATGTTTCTTATACTGAATTATTAGGCCGGATAAACTTGATTAATTGAAAAAAATAATCGCGATAGTACTGATACTACAGTTCCTGTTTAATATAGGTGGCTACGCGCTTGTTTTTAATTATTTGATCTACAGATCAGACAGCTCTATCAGCGAACAGATAAACAATAGCAGCTTTAAGCCTGCCGAGCTTGTCGAAATAAAGATCCCCGTGCATTTAAATATCCAGGACTGGGTGGAATACAAGCCCGTAACCGGCCAGGTAAAGGTTGCAAATGTATCCTATACGTACTCTGAACTTAGAATGACCCGCGATACACTTTATATGAAGTGTATCCCAAATCATGATAAGGCGCGCCTGGTTGATGCAAAAACCAACTACAATAAACAGGTTAATGATCTGCCTGTGAGCAAAAAATCCAACGCGCCCCTTTCCAAAAAAAGCACCGACGAAAATTATTACAGGTATTATACCCTGCAATACCATGCATTACCGCAGGTGATTAAAAAAGAAGCCGGCTACAGCAACGTACCGGCCGACATCTTAACAGCCCTTATCGATATCCCCGGGCAGCCGCCTGAGGGCATAGTATGTTAATTTAATTGAATTTTACGGATAGCACTGCCCGGTAACACGGCTGTAAGTGTTTGGCACGTTGTAATGCGCACGTTTGTGTTGCTTTACCACGCTGCCGCTGCAAATCGCTATCCGCTATTTTATCCATTTTTAACCATACTATTATGCCCTATATAACACTGGAAGACCATTTGCCGGGTATTACCGGCTTATTGGAATATAGCAGGGATACCGCGCAGCCAATTCGGGAGTTAACCCAATTTTTACTGCGCGGCCCTTCATCGTTAACCGAAGCAGAACGCGAATTAATAGCCACCGTGGTGTCCTATGGCAACGAATGTACTTTTTGTACTACCGCCCATACCGCCGCCGCCGACCTGCTGGCCGGTGAAAGCAGCACAGCCCAAAGCGTTAAGCAGAACATTGAAACCGCGCCCGTCAGCGAGAAAATGAAAGCCTTGCTAACCATTGCATCCCTAACACGGCAAAGCGGTAAAAATGTTACTGCCGATGTTGTGGAACGCGCCAAAGCGGCCGGTGCAATCGATGTAGAGATACACGACACCGTATTAATTGCGGCGTTGTTTTGCCTCTATAACCGGTATGTAGATGGTTTGGCAACCGCATTACCGGCAGAGCCTGCCTATTACGGCGTTTTGGCCGAAAGGCTGGTTAACCACGGCTACACCAGGCTGCCTGCAGGCTACGATCATCTTAAAAGAAACTAACCAAATAACATCAATCACCATGAAACTTTAACGTGTATGGCATTCAAAAATGCTGTGTGCAAAGTTTCATAACCCCTAACCTAATAAACACGATGAAAAAGTTTTTACTATTTATATTTTTATGCTGCTCCACACACCTGTTTGCGCAGGTTACGAAGATATCAGGCACCATTACTGCCGATGCCGGCGTGCCTTTACAAGGTGCCAGCATCACCGTAAAAGACAAAATATCAGGCACTACTACAAACGCTAAAGGCGAATTTGCATTAAGCCCGGGCAAAGTAGAGTTACCGGTTACCATAATTGTAACCGCCGTTGGTTACGACACGCAGGAAATATTGATTAGTTCGCCCGGGCAAACCGTAAACGCGGCGTTGCAGGTAAAGGCCATTCAATTAAATGAAGTGGTTTCGGCGGCTACTCGTATTAACCAAAGCATATTACAATCGCCCGTTAGTATCGAAAAAATGTCGTTAAAAGCGATCAGGGAAAACCCGTCATTTACCTTTTACGATGGTTTGGCGAGTTTAAAAGGCATGGAAAGCGTAACCAGCAGTATCACCTATAAACAGGTAAATACACGCGGGTTTAACACCACCGGCAACTCCCGCTTTTTACAATTGGTGGATGGTGTTGACAACCAGACACCCGGCCTTAATTTTTCGGTAGGTAACCTGTTCGGCGCGTCAGACCTGGATATTGAATCAGCCGAGGTTATCCCCGGCGCTGCTTCGGCCTTATACGGCCCTGTTGCCTTTAACGGCCTGCTATATATGCACACTAAAGACCCTTTTAAATACCAGGGTTTATCGCTGCAGGTAAAAACAGGTATTAACCATGTTGGCGAAAGCTTTGCCGACCCGCAAGGGGTGAATGATTTTGCCTTGCGCTTTGCAAAATCATTTAACGATCGTTTTGCATTTAAACTGAACGCCTCGTATTTAAAAGGCGTGGATTGGTATGCTAATAACTATACCGACATAAGCGCGTCAACCCCCGAAGCCCAGCGTGGCCCCAACAATCCCGGTCGCGATGCTTTGAATATTTATGGTGATGAAGTAACAAAAACAATAGCGGGTATTGGCCTGGTATCACGTACCGGTTACGAAGAAAAAGACCTGATGAACTATGATGTATACAGCTTAAAACTAAATGGTGCGCTGCACTATCGTTTCAGCAATAACCTGGAAGGTATTTACCAGTACAATTATGGCCGCGGCAGGGCAAGCTACACCGGCAGCAGCCGTTTTGCATTGAATAATTTTGTGCTGCAAACACATCGGGTTGAATTAAAGGGCAGCAATTTCTTTATACGTACCTATATGGTTGGCGAAAACTCGCACGACTCCTATAATACCCGTTCGCTGGCCCAGTTCATTAACCGCGATTGGGTGCAGGATTTGAATGGCACTGTGGTTACACCCAACAATGCCGATGCAACCTGGTTTACCCGTTACGAAGCCGCCTTTAAAGGCCAGGTAACGGGCGTTACAGGCAACAATAATACAACCGCCCGCACATTTGCCGATGAGGGCAGATTTTTACCCGGAACGCGTGACTTTGACAAGGCAAAAGAAGAATCTATACATAATTATGGTTTAAGCGGGGCAGGGGTATTCAGCAAAAGTAAATTTTACCATACCGATGCCCAATACGATTTTGCCAAACATATAAAGGTGTTTGAACTATTGGCTGGCGGCAGCTACCGTTATTACGATATGTTTACCAACGGCAGCTTATTTGATGATAAAACAGAAAAGGTAACCATTAAAGAATACGGTACCTTTTTACAGGCAGCCAAAAAGCTGTTTGATGATAAACTGAAACTTACCGCATCAATACGTTATGATAAGAACGAAAACTTTAAAGGCAGCTTTACCCCGCGTTTCTCGGGCGTGTATACCGTAAATAAATTGCATAATTTCAGGGCATCTTATCAAACAGGTTTCCGTAACCCTACGCCGGTTGACCAGTTCATCCACCTGAATGTTGGACCTATCACCATACTGGGTGGCGCGCCAAATAACAGTAAAGGGCTTAATATTTACGAAAATTCATTTACAGCAGCATCTGTAAGCGCATTTGGCGCGGCGTTTGGCCAGGCAGTGGGCAACGGTACACCGTTCCCGCAGGCGGTTGCAGACAATAAGGGATTACTGCAAAAATCAAATGTGGCCTATATTAAACCCGAGCAGCAAAAGGCATTTGAAATTGGCTACAAAGGCCTGATCAACGATAAGCTTTTAGTCGATATAAACTACTATTACAGCTCTTATACCGATTTTATCCTGAACACGGTAGTTATCCAGCCCGAAAACCAGGTTTTAAATGGGGATGGAACAATCAATACCGCCGCCGCCGCTGACATTCCGGGTGGTAAGGTACACGCGTTTCAATTGTATACCAACGCGTCAGACAAAGTATCAGCACAGGGCGCAAGTTTGGGGCTTACCTACCTGCTAAACAAAGGTTATGTGCTGGGTGGTAACGTAACAAAGTCAAACTTCGACCTGGGCACGGCAAACGCTAACAATGTTGCGCAATACAATACCCCAGAATACAGTATGAATGTAACCTTCGGGAATGCCAATGTTTTTAAAGATTTTGGGTTTAACATAGCCTGGCACCGGCAAAGTGCATTTGACTGGTATGGTACATTTAACGGTATGAGGCCGGGACGTATAGATGCCTATTCGCTGGTTGATGCGCAGGTGAACAAAAAACTGCCTAAAGCAAACACCACCATTAAACTGGGCGCAAGCAACATATTTAACAAACACATTTACCAGTCGTACGGTTCGCCGGCTATTGGCGCCATTTACTATTTGGCCTTGATTTTTGACAGTCCGTTAAAATAATATTACTATGAGCACAATGATATTAAATGCCGAAAGCGTAAAACCGCCGCAAACGCGTACCACGTATTTAGCCATACTTTTCGCCGTGTGTTTTATCAGCAGCGCGCTTGGGGGTACGGTTTCAACCCTGATGTCTGTTTACCTGCCTGTAGTTGTTAAAGATCTGCAGGGCGACCTTAGCCCGAATGATCTAAACTCCATCAGCGGCTACATCAATGCGCTGTTTATTTTCGGCTGGGCATTCGGCGGGTTTAGCTGGGGGCTAATCAGCGATAAAATAGGCCGCAAAAAGGCTTTGCTATGCGCTATTGCCTGTTATGGGTTGTTCACCTTTTTAACAGGTTTAATGCCGCAATGGCTGGGTGTAGTGGTGTGCCGTTTTATGAGCGGTTTTGGGGTAGGTGGGGTATTGGTCGTATCGTTCACTTTACTAAGCGAAGTTTGGCCGCAGAAAAGCCGGGCGGTGGTTACAGGCATCATTTCCATTGCCTTCCCGGTGGGGATATTCTCGGCAGGGCTTATTAACTACGTGGTTACCTCATGGCGCGCAGGGTTTTTTATAGGCGCTGTTCCTGTTATACTGGCAATTGCCGGTGTATGGTTAATACATGAATCAGACAAATGGTTAAGCCATCGCGAAGAAAAAGCCAGTGATTCAAAGCGATCGCTTTGGTACTCCGCCGAAAACAGGCGCGAGCTTTTGATAGGCTCGTTAATGTTTGGCAGCATGCTGATAGGTTTGTGGGCCATATTTTCGTGGATGCCTACCTGGATACAAAGCCTGATTGCCACCGATGCGCCAAAACAGCGCGGTTTGAGCATGATGTTTTTAGGCATGGGTGGTTTAACCGGCGGCTTTTTATCAGGCTGGCTGGTTAATCTGCTTGGCTTGAAAAAGTCAATGACGCTTTGCTTTGCCGTCTGCGCGGTAATGTCTTTTGTCCTGTTTAAAACCAACACCGTATTTTCAGGTAAAATATATGCCGAGATAGCGATAATGGCGCTGTTTTTTGGTGCCAGCCAGGGTGTGCTTTCGGCCTACATACCACAATTGTTCCACACCGGGATAAGGGCTACGGCAACAGGCTTTTGCTTCAATATCGGCAGGTTGTTTACTGCATCAGCCGTATTGTTCATCGGGGTTTTGGTAACATCGCTGGGCGGGTATGGCAACGCCATCTTTATATTTTCGCTGGTGTTTATCATAGGGCTTGTGGTGGTTTTGTTAATGAAGGATAAAGCCCCTGCAGCTGAGGTAAGCGAAATTAATGTATTATCAGGTTCAAAATAAAAAATAAGATCATGGCACATATAAAAGTACCCGAAGGCGTACCGGGAATACGCTCATTAGTAATGTTCAGGCCCGAAACCGGCGAGCATTTATACAATTTGGCCGAAGTTTTATTGCGCGGTGAATCGCCGTTGTCGCAAGCCGACCGTGAACTGATCGCCGCATACGTATCTAAACGTAACGAATGCTTTTTTTGTATGAGCAGTCATGCTGCAGCAGCAAGGTGCCTGTTTGATGAGAACGAGGGCATTGTAGATGAGGTGCTGAACGACATGCAGCAGGCCAACATCAGCAGTAAAATGAAAGCTTTGTTGAACATTGCCGGTAAAGTGCAAATTTTAGGCAAAGCAGTAAAACAGGAAGACATTGATGCTGCAAAGCAGCAAG
>JBDSIC010000432.1:0-2781 GCA_039918195.1 Mucilaginibacter sp. | reverse complement strand
AAAACAGTATAATTTATTAAAATGAGAGAAATACAGTTCAGAGAAGCCCTTCGCGAAGCAATGCAGGAAGAGATGCGCAAGGACGAATCAATATATTTAATGGGCGAAGAGGTTGCCGAGTATAATGGCGCTTATAAAGTGAGCCAGGGTATGTTGGACGAGTTTGGTGCCAAACGTGTTATTGACACGCCCATCTCTGAATTAGGTTTTGCCGGTATTGGCATTGGCTCGGCTATGAATGGGTTAAAACCTATCATCGAGTTCATGACCTTCAATTTCTCATTAGTGGCTATAGACCAGATCATCAACGGTGCTGCCAAGATCATGTCAATGAGCGGTGGCCAGTTCACGGTTCCAATTGTTTTTCGTGGCCCAACCGGTAACGCGGGTATGCTAAGCTCACAACATAGCCAGTGCTTTGAAAACTGGTATGCTAACTGCCCTGGACTTAAAGTGGTTGTGCCATCAAACCCCGCAGATGCAAAAGGTTTGTTAAAATCAGCGATTATTGATCCTGACCCGGTTATTTTTATGGAGTCGGAATTAATGTATGGTGATAAAGGCGAAGTTCCTGAAGAAACATATTATATTGAAATAGGTAAAGCAGCTGTAACCAAGCAAGGTACAGATGTAACATTGGTAGGTTTTGGTAAGATCATGAAAGTGGTTAACGCCGCTGCTGCCGAGTTAGAGAAAGAAGGCATCAGTGCTGAGGTTATTGACCTGCGTACCGTGCGCCCTATTGATTACCCTGCAATTATTGAGTCGGTTAAAAAAACCAACCGTTTGGTATTGGTAGAAGAAAGCTGGCCTTTAGGTTCAATAGCTACCGAGATAGCATTCAAGGTGCAAAAAGACGCGTTTGATTATTTAGATGCACCTATCCTGCGTATTATGGGTGGCGATGTGCCATTGCCATACGCACCTACCTTGATACAAGAGTATCTTCCAAATCCTGAAAGAGTGATAAAAGCAGTTAAAGAGGTAATGTACATTACTAAATAAATTATTTAAAAATAAGCATGAAAGCCCCGATTTAAACGGGGCTTTTTCGTTAGCATAGAAATCTAAATGGACGAATTGATAGTAAAAGACAGTAACGGAAATATATTACAGGATGGCGACTCGGTAACGCTGATAAAAAGCCTGAAAGTTAAAGGTGGCGGCCCTACGTTAAAGCAAGGAACATTAGTTAAAAAAATTCGCCTTACGGAAGATCCGGAAGAGGTTGACTGTAAAATTGACGGCATGAGCATTGTGCTTAGAACCGAGTTTTTAAAGAAACGCTAAACCCATTGTGATTTTACTGCGTATGTTTTACTATGATAAAATTGTACACAGATATAAAACACCGTCGCTTTATTTTCACCGGCATTTTTGTTACCATACTTAGCTTTAACGCCAAGGCCCAAACAGATACCACAGGCACCCACCATAGCCAACAATTAAATGCGGATTATAATACCATCTATCGCGAAAACTTGCCTACTATATTTTTTGGAAATGAATATGGCGGTGCCGAAAAAACTTTATTGGTAGCTGATATTAACCCCAACCTGGTTGTATTTAGCACGCGCAAATCGCGGTTCTTTTTTTTATTTTCGCCGAGGGTGCAATTGCGTTTGTTATCAGCATATAAATCGCCGGTGCGCTCGCCAAGTTATATGCCGGGCGGTACTTTATTTACACGGGTAAATAATGACCCATCACATCCTAAATTTTTATCCTTAGGATATTCGCATCACTCCAACGGGCAAGAGGGCCCAACGCTTGATCCGATAACTAATGATTTCAATCGGGTCGACGGAAAATTTACCACCAACTTTTACACCCTTAATTATTACTTTGGCAAGCGCGAAGTAAGCGCTACCAAATTTATAAGTATATCGGCGTTTATAGGTGGCGAGATACATGCCGGATTATTTAAAACAGGGTATTCTAAAGAGCTGACCGACAAGTATGGCTTCATCCGCACCAACGGGAGCTGGTTTTATGATGTGATGAATGATAAAAGCGGAACAGCAGATCATTATGCCAACCACCAGCGCATCCGGTTTGACTTTACTTATATTTTGGACAAGGTTTATAACTATAATATAACCGATGCGGGTAAACGATTGAACGCATCGCTTAAATATTATTACCAGTTTGGCTTTATGCAAAATGCCGCGTTTACAGCTACGGCCGGTTACCGTGGGCAAGACCCATATAATATCTATTTTCAGGATAGTTATGCTTATTTTGCTATTGGTGTAGCTGCAGGGCTATCTTTTGATCTGAATAAAAAACATTAAGCAAACAATATTAAATTAGCTTCTGTTAACCTTACAAAAAACAAATAATATGAAATGGTTTGGCGGTAAAGAAAGTAACGATGTAGAACAAGGCAGCAGCCGCGGTGGTCGCGGACTAATGTTTGGCGGGGGTATAATTGGGCTAATTGGCGGATTGATCTATATGTTTACCGGGATTGACCCATCGCAACTGCTCAACTCAAACCAGGATAATAACCAACAAATAAATACCCAACCTGGTGCCAGCGACAGCCGCGAAAAGCAATTCGCACGGGTTATATTTGAAGGTACAACGGTAGTTTGGGATAGCCTTTTTAACGTGGCCGGTCAAAAATATGAGCATCCTATATTACACCTTTTTTCGGAAGGGGTAGATGCGGAGGGATGTGGTTTCGCTTCATCAGCTACAGGGCCATTTTACTGCCCGGCAGATAAAAAAGTATATTTAGACCTTTCATTTTTTGATGAGTTAGAAAACCGATTTCAA
>JBDSIC010000431.1:0-4630 GCA_039918195.1 Mucilaginibacter sp. | reverse complement strand
TTACCGAATGATGAATCTTCAATAGCATCAAACAGCACCACTTGCCTTTCGATGTACTGGATAAACCTGAACATACGGTTTATCTGTTCCTGGTGGTCAATATCGGGTACGTGTTTATTAAAGAACGATTCGATAATTTCTGTCGGCGATGATTGCTGTATGGCCCCTTTATCGCAATGCGAACTAAAAAAAGGCAATAAAATACCGGTATCCTTTACCTGGTAGAATGGTAGTGTTTGAAATAAACTGTTATATAACTCAAAACGCGCAACAACTTCATTGTTAAAAGTTGCTTCTCTTTGGCTGAGCTTTAACGATGCCGGCATAATTTTATATAAGGGGATTAATAATAAACTCCGGGTGCTAATAAAATCACCCTATATCGGCGTGAATTTAAATAAAATAAGCAAAAAACAGGCTAATTATTAAAATTTATTGCGTATTTCTGCCATTTTCATATATGACATGCTGTCAATATTAAATTATATAAATTTGCTGCGTGGCATTAAATATTACTAAAACCATAACCGATTACCAGCCGAAAGAGGTAAAAACCTTTTTTTACGGCCAGTATTTTGCCGACGGGCTGCGTACAACCGCGGGTATTTTATTGCCTGCCATGTCTGCGCTGTATTTTAACCGGTTAGATATTGGCTTTATGTTATCGCTTGGCGCGGCCTGTATGAGTGTTATAGACAGCCCCGGCCCGGTAGTGCATAAGCGTAATGCCATGGGTATTGGCAACCTGATCATTTTTATAGTTGCCGTAGTTACAGGTTATGCACGCCTGAATACGTTCACGCTTGGCTTGGAGATCACCGTGTTTTGTTTCCTGTTTTCTTTACTTATTGTTTATGGCAACCGCGCGGCATCTGTAGGCACAGCGGGCTTACTGGCCATGATATTTATGATCAGTAAGGATGTGGGCGAAAAGCAGGTATTCATCTACAGCGGCATATTATTGGCCGGCGGTATTTGGTATATGCTGTTCAGCCTGTTGTTTTTCAGGATACGCCCCTACCGTGCCGCGCAGCAAATTTTAGGTGAGAACGTTGCCGATATAGCCCAATTCCTGCGTATCAAAGCCGATTTTTATGATGTTCATACAGATATAGACGAAAATTATCATAAACTGGTAGGCCAGCAGGTAAAGGTATCGCATAACCAGGATAATGTACGCGAAATGCTGTTCAAAAGCCGGGTTAACGTAAAAGAATCAACCAACGCCAGCCGTATACTTGTTTTAACTTTTGTAGACCTGGTGGATATGTTTGAGCAAATAATGGCCACCCATTACGACTATGGCTATGTGCGCGACAAATTTAAGGACACAGGCGTACTGGATGGCATCAATAAATTATTGCATAAAATGGCCGATGAGCTGGATTATGTGGGGTTTATGGTGCTGTCAAACATCAGGTACAAACGTTTATCAGATCTTAACAAAGACCTGGAGGCACTCAAATTAAAAATTGATGAGGCAGGCAATAACCAGCAAGGCACAAGTAACCTGGTCTTAAAAAAGATACTCATCAACCTGCGCGACCTTAACCAAAAGATACATAACATCTACGATTATTATAATTCAAGCTCGTCCGAACTGTTGTTTGAAAAAAGTACCGGTATCGAAATATCTAAATTTGTAACGCACCAGGATTATGCACCGCATATCTTTTTTGACAACTTTACGTTGGGCTCGGGCGCGTTTAAACATGCTTTAAGGGTATCACTTGTATGCTTAACGGGTTATATCGTATCGCATGTGTTCCCGCTGGGTAACCATAGCTACTGGATATTGCTAACCATCATCGTTATCCTGAAACCAGGCTTCAGCTTGTCGAAAGAGCGTAATTACCAGCGTTTAATTGGCACTATAGGCGGGGGGATAGTAGGTGTTTTGGTGCTGTTTTTCATCAAGGATAAAACCGCCCAGTTTTTTATTATGCTGATATTTATGCTGGGCACGTACAGCTTTATCAGGTTAAATTATGTAATAGCAGTCACATTCATGACGCCATTTATCCTTATTATGCTGAAGTTTGTGGGCATCAGCGGCTATAGCATTGTGCAGGAGCGGATGATTGATACCATTATCGGTTCATCTATTGCCTTTATAGCCAGTTATTTTGTGTTCCCGTCCTGGGAATTTGAACTGATTAAGGAAAGCATGCGCGATGTAATATTCGCCAATGTAAATTACCTGGTGAAAATTGGCAATAACCTTGCCGGCAAGCCGATCGACCTTACCGAGTTTAAATTGGCGCGTAAAGAAGTTTTTGTAAACTCAGCCAACTTATCATCATCTTTCCAACGTATGACCTCCGAACCTAAAAGCAAGCAGTTAGGTATAAAGGATATACACAAATTTGTAGTGCTTAATCATATCCTGTCATCATACATTGCCATGATAGCTGCCGGCATGCTGGGCAAGCCGCCCCGCAAATCACGCCCGGACGCACTGCGGTCGATCAAGAAAAGCGTGGCGGTATTAAACGATGCCAACCAAAAACTATATGGCTCTACGATGGAGTTTAAAGTTGAAAAACAGTTAACTGAAGACACCGAAGCCGAGGCGATACAACCATCGGCAGATGAGGTTTTGCTAAAAGACCAGCTTAACTTTATTAATAAGATAAGCAACGATATTGCGAAGGTGACAGATAGTATTGTAGCGGTTCATAGTTGATGGTTGATAGTTCATAGCCGAAGAGGCAGCTAAAAGCATTAGTCCAGTACACCAACAACCCATGAACTATCAACCATCAACTATAAACCGCTAAAGAAGCTCCGTTGCCAAATTAGCTAACTCACTCCGCTCCCCTTTTTGCAGGGTGATGTGTGCATATAGCGGGTGGTTTTTTGCTTTATCTATCAAATAAGAAAGGCCGTTACTTTCGGCATCAAGATATGGGGTGTCTATCTGGTAAATATCACCGGTAAAAATAAACTTACTGTCCTCGCCTGCCCTTGATATAATTGTTTTTACTTCGTGCGGGGTAAGGTTTTGGGCCTCATCTACAATAAAAAATATTTTACTAAGTGTACGCCCGCGTATAAAAGCCAGCGGTGCTACTGATATTTTGTCGTTTTTAACCAGTTCATCCAGTTTATCCTGCATTTTATCATCGCCGGCAAACTGGTCCCTGATGAATTTCAGGTTATCCCATATCGGTGCCATGTAGGGGTCTATCTTTGATTTAATATCACCAGGTAAAAAGCCAATATCTTTATTGCTCAATGGCACAATGGGGCGGGTAACAAATATCTGGCGATAATGCTTACGCTGCTCTATCGCGCTGGCTAAAGCCAGCAGGGTTTTGCCTGTACCGGCATTACCCTGTATACTAACCAGCTTAATATCCGGGTGCAGCAAGGCGTGTATAGCGAATGCCTGCTCGGGATTACGGGGAACGATATTCAGCACCGGCTGCTCTGTAACCTTCTCCAATAATTGCGAATGGGCATTGTAAAATGCGGGTACATCGCCCTTTTTGCCCTTTAAAATATAGAAATGGTTGTTGGTATAAGTTTCACGGTCAAGCTCGTCTATGGATACGCATTCTTGTTTATTTAACTGACTGATAAATTTTTCTGTTACCTTTTCCAGTTCTGTTACACCGGTGTATAGCTTGTCAACGTTCTTTATCTTACCTGTTTCATAATCCTCAGCGTTGATATTTAATGATTTGGCTTTAAGCCTCAGGCAAATATCTTTTGATACGAGGATAACTTTCTTCTCGGGGTGCTCTTCCTGCAGGCTCAAGGCGGCGTTTAGAATTCGGTGGTCTGTTTTCTCTGAGCCAAAAACCACTTCAGCATCGGTTACCGGGTGGTTATTCATGATCACCTTAAAGCTGCCTTTGCTTTTGCCGTTAAGCGGTGTCCACTGGTTAAGCAGGTTATTTTTTGATATATCGTCAATAAGACGAAGAAAAGCGCGCGCCTCAAAGTTGCGGGTATCGTTGCCTGACTTTTTATTATCAAGTTCTTCCAGCACCTGCACCGGTATGGCTACATCATGTTCCTGGAAGTTCTGGAAAGCGTCGTGGTCGTAAAGGATGACCGATGTATCTAAAACAAATATTTTTTTATTAGTGGTAACCCCGTTCTTGCCTTCCTTATTCATATCCGCCTAAATTAATTAATTAGGGGTGATAAAAGCAAGTTTTGTTTTTGGGTGGCGCAAAGCGGTGGGGTGTCGATGATAAATTTATGAGATAAATTTTATTAAGTTTATTTTATGAATGACAGAAATGACGGAAAGTCTTTTGAATCACTTGTCGAAAGTATTTTCAAATCTTTAAATAGCAAATATGAACATGTTTCAATAAGTAGAGATGTACGTTTACCAAGTCTTGATGGCCCCAGACAATTTGATGTTGTAATAAAAATAAAAATTGCCCTGATTGAACTTATTACCGTAATTGAATGTAAAGATTATAAAGAAAAAATTGGCATTGAAACATTAGATGCATTAATTTCAAAAACTCAAGATTTAAACATTAGTAAGGCTATTTTAATTTCAAGGAATGGCTTTTCTTCTGTATTGATAAATAAGGCTAATAGGCACAATATTTCACTATTTACATTAGACAATGTATCTAATATTGATGATATTAACTTAAAAATC
>JBDSIC010000430.1:0-2981 GCA_039918195.1 Mucilaginibacter sp. | reverse complement strand
AAATATTATACGCTGCGCCGATGCCGCTACCGCCGAAACCATGATAGATTTTATTGACGGCATACGTAAAGACGGTGATACTGTTGGCGGCAAAGTTAGCTGTTACATCAAAAATTGCCCGGTAGGTTTAGGCGAGCCGGTTTTCGACAAGCTGCACGCTGACTTAGGCAAAGCGATGCTGAGCATCAATGCCGTACACGGTTTCGAATTCGGTTCGGGCTTTGCCGGCAGCGAGATGCGCGGGTCGGAACATAACGACATCTTTATAGCTCCCTCTCCTTCGGAGAGGGCGGGGGGTGAAGCTGTTAAAACCCTTACCAACTTTTCGGGTGGTATACAGGGTGGTATCAGCAATGGTATGCCTATCGAGTTTAAGGTTGCCTTTAAACCCGTTGCCACTATTATGCATAACCAGGATACCATCAACAGCAAAGGTGAAGCCGCTGAAATATCAGGCAAAGGCCGCCACGACCCTTGCGTGGTGCCGCGTGCCGTACCGATTGTTGAGGCGATGGCCGCGTTGGTATTAGCCGACCATGTGTTGCGTAACAGGGCAGCGATAGTTTAACTATATTACTACATCGGGCCAAAATCATCTTGCGCTCGTGTGACAAGTGCTTAACACTGTCTCGCATTTGCAATGCGAAGCGATGCAATCGCAAAACCATATTAAGCACTCGTCACAGACGAGCGCAAGATGGGATGACGGGTTTACTCATATTGTGCTCGTCTGTGACGAGCGCAATAAAGCGAGCTCAAATCAGCGTAATCAAAAAAATCACCCTAAATCAACGGTCAAGACTTTAACCGTTACCAGCAATTGCCCCACATGCCGCATGGTATGCTCCGCAGCATGTACGTATAAGCCAATTACGGTAGACGGCACCTGCGCGCGGCCTACTCCCCTAACCTCTGTTAATACAGCCTCGTCAGTCCCGCTTAATTGTGCTATCGCGAGGGTAACCTGTTTTTCAAAAGCGGATACTAATTCTACAATGGTGTATGGTATTTCGGGCGGTTTGCTTTCGTTAGATAAATAAGTCAGTTGCGCTTCATTTAATTTTTCGCCGCGCGCGTAGGTAAAAAGCCTGTCGAGCACGCCTGTTAAATGCAGCAGGTGGAAAGCCGGCGAGGCCAGTCCCGCAGGTTTTTGGTTTAACATTTCAGCAGGGAAATTTGCCATCAGCTTACTTATTTCCTCATTTGCCTGCAATAGTGCATGTGCAACGGGTTGCAGT
Organism: Mucilaginibacter sp.; assembly: GCA_039918195.1. Taxonomy (GTDB): domain Bacteria; phylum Bacteroidota; class Bacteroidia; order Sphingobacteriales; family Sphingobacteriaceae; genus Mucilaginibacter. Next base: position 1,743 of record JBDSIC010000430.1, on the reverse strand, counting down.
AAGGGCGGCACGCCGGCTATGGGGCCGCGCTGCCAAACTTCGGGTAATTGATTTGCTGCCATAACACTAAGCTAAAAAAACATTTATAAAAAAGCCCCTCTCCCTTGGAGAGGGGTTGGGGTGAGGCAACATGGTACACCTATTGCTATATGCGTGACAACATACTTTATATCTATATATGAATATTAAAATCTACAACAAATATTTACTGCCGGTAGTGGCGGTTGTGTTTTTAGGCCTGACATTACAAAGCTGTAAAAAAAGCCGCTCGGACATGGGCAAGCAATTGGCCAAGGAAACCAAAAACAAAATTTTTAAACAGGCAACGCCCGAAGATTTTGCCGCAGTGTTCCAAAAAACACTGGATGAAAGAAAGGGAAGCCTCGCTAATCCCAACGTGATCACTGCCTTTTACACCCAAAATGGCTATGACCCCATATTGGTAATGGACCACCTGAAAGACAAAGAGCTGAATGTGCTGGTTGATTATTACAGCAAAGCCCCACAGCATGGCCTTAAACCGCAAATATTCCAGGCAGATGCTATTAAGGCCATGCTTGACAAACTTTACGATAAAAAGGCTATAAAAACGTTGGATGAAGGCTATAAAACAATTGCAGAACTGGAGTTGGCAGCAGCTAATTCACTGATCACCTATTCCAATGCCATGCAGTTCGGTTTAGTAAGTCCGCGTAAAATATACGCGCGTTACTTTACCGAAACGCTGCGCCCCGACAGCACCTTTATGAACAATGTTTTCGCTGTAAAGGATCTGAAAAATTATCTTGATAGCATACAGCCTAAAGACCCGCAATACCTGGCCCTGCAAAAAGCATTTTCGGAAGATATACAGGTAAAAGGTATGAAGCCAGAAGAATCTGACAGGTACTTCGCGGTTAATATGGAGCGCCTGCGCTGGAAGAATAAGCCAAATGCTGATAAATATGTTATGGTTAACATTCCCGATTTCAGGCTGGATGTGATGGAAAAAGGCGAATCAACATTAAATATGAAGGTTTGCGTTGGTGAAGGCCGTAACATGGAAAATGAAACTACTTTAGCTGAGTATGATGAAAGCGACAAGATAGACCGCCCGTTCTCGCGCGAAACGCCACAACTGAATAGCATGATATATACCGTACAGGTAAACCCCGTATGGAATATTCCCGAAAGCATAGCTACTAAGGAAATAATGGTAGAAGCAGCGCAAGATCCCTACTACCTCAACAATAAAAATATTGAAGTATACCACAATGGCGCTAAAGTAGAAGACCCCGAAACCATTGACTGGGGAAGCGCCTCAAAAGATGACTACGATTTTAAACAACTCCCCGGCGATGATAATGCTTTGGGTAAAATAAAATTTTTATTTAAAAACAAGAGTAGTGTGTACCTGCATGATACCCCGGCCAAAATGGCCTTTAACCTGGGTATGCGCGCCGTAAGCCACGGTTGTGTACGGGTAGAAGATCCACAGAAACTGGCGCTTGCGTTATTTGGCGATGGAAGTAAGTACCAAACCATTGTTCAAAAAATGAGTGAGGATAATACATCCCCTACCGATATTAACCTGCCAAATAAGGTGCCTGTATATATCACGTATTATACCTGCTGGGTCGGCAAAAGCGGCGGACTGCAGTTCAGGCCTGATGTATACGGATTGGATGTGGTGCTTTATGCACACATGAAGAAGTTGTTGACTGTATAGTAGAATACGGTCATGCTGAACTTGTTTCAGCATCT
>JBDSIC010000429.1:0-6900 GCA_039918195.1 Mucilaginibacter sp. | reverse complement strand
CGCGATTACATGGCCCAGGAACTGGGGCTAAATAGTTCGGGCAGCTACGTATGGGTACATCACCATGCTATGCCTAACAATGGCCCAACTAATTACAATAATGATTATACCAACGAACAAAATATTTATTTTAATGCGTTAACAGGTGGCGGTGGTGCTAACGGCCTTACAACCCCGGTAAAGAATTTGCCATGTACCTATTTCCCTAATGTAACCATGGGTTGGGATAATAACCCCCGCACCGCACCCTATGGTCAAAAAGGGGCTGTTATGGTAAATAATACACCGGCAAATTTCACTAACGCGTTAAACGCAGCGAAAACCTATGCCACCAATAACCCTAACTGGGAACAGCTTATTACCATAAACTCGTGGAACGAATGGGGAGAAGGCAGTTACCTGGAACCCGAACAGCTTTATGGAATGGGCTACCTGAATGCTGTTCATAGCGTATTTCCCTAACTGAATTTTCATAATTGTTTAAATCCACGGGCTGCCTTAACGGGCAGCCCTTTTTATTTCTGCTTAATTTGATATAGTGTTGAATATGCTGATATTTACATAAGCGTATGTACAATAGATGCAGCCAACAATGAAGATAAATTATTTCGCCCGCGATAAACCCGCTGAATACAAAATAGCTATACAGGCATTTGTCTTTGTGCTGTGCGCCATCTTCATTACCACCTTGCAGGACCTTATTCATGCCTATTACAACCATTACACCTTCTATCTTTCGGAATCGTTGCTGTATAAGTCATTTTGGATATTGTTTTTACCGCTGGCTGTTATGCAGGTAAAAACATTAAACTATTTAAAAAGCTACACCGGCAAAAGCAGGATAGCCAGCCTGTTGGGTATTACCACATTTCCGGTTGTTTTGCACCTCATCTTGTTTGCATTAGTGTTGCAGGTATTATCGGCCTTGTTGTTTGACCATACTTATTATTTTTTCAAATCGCTGGAGTATACGGTAAGAGACGACCTGTATAAACTTGTGCTTGTGTATGGGTTTATCGCTTACATCTTCCTCTATAAAAAACGTCCGCTAACAACAGTTGAAACTGCCTCGCCGGAAAGCTTACCGGCGTCAATTGCTATAAAAGATGGCAGGAAAAACATAGTGGTAAATGTGAGCGATATTATTTACATCAGCAGCGAAAATCCCTATGTCGCTATTCACACTGTAGCCGGCAGGTATTTGCAACCGGCATCGTTAAAGCAAATGGCGGGACAATTGGATGCTACGAAATTTGTGCGTATACATAGGTCGGCTATCGTTAACCTGGCAAAAGTATCGGCGTACACTTCGCGGCTTAATGGAGATTTTGACATCACTTTACAAAACGGCGAGATAACACGCATGAGCCGCAACTACACAGCACTATTCAAAAAGCATTTCCCTACCGCATCAGCTTAGCCTGAATTGTCCACAGGTCAGCCTATATTTTTTTTTGAAGCCATACACGCTGCCCATCTTCACAGTAAATATATACCGCTATGAAAATTTCCTGTTTAGGTACCGCATTAACCTGCCTGCTTTGTATCGTTTTAAACAGCTGCAACGGGCAGCCTGCCAATGGGCAAACAGGCGGAAAAAAACAAACCCTTGTAGGCGGCAGCTGCGATGGCTGCGAGATCATGTATATTGATATGCCCAGGCATATTAACGCCGTTGATACCAGTGCTGGCTGGGCAGAGAAAGGGCAAAAATTGCTGGTAACCGGCACCGTTTTTAAGTCGGATGGCAGAACGCCCGCGCCAAACGTAATTATTTACTACTGGCAAACCGATAGCAAAGGCTATTATTCACCGCGAGATGGTATGGATAGCCGGGCCAAACGACACGGCCATATACGTGGCTGGGTAAAAACAGGGATGGATGGCAAATACGCCATTTACACCGTCAGGCCCGCACCTTACCCAAACCGCGATATACCTGCGCACATCCACCCCTCGATAAAAGAGCCGGGCATCGGCAACGAATACTATATTGATGAATTTGTATTTGATGATGACCGCCTGCTTACAGGTGCCAAACGAAGAGCATTGGAAAACCGTGGCGGCAGCGGGGTATTGCGGGTACTGCAATCGGGCGATATACAAGTTGCTGAGCACAATATTATACTGGGATTGAATATTCCGAACTACCCGCAAAAAATGCATCCACAAATAGCATCGGGACTTAACATTGGCGAGGACAACCCTTCGTTTACACCTTACCACGCCTGGGGACCGGATAAAGGTTCGCGGGCCTGCCCGGTTTGCAAATACGGGCGCTATCATGGTATTGTGTATTTTGTGGGCAACAAGCCCGATTGGGTTGGCATTAAAAAATGGCTTATATTTTTGGAGCAGGAAAGTATTAAACGGAGCAAATATTTAAAGGCCTATTTCGTTTATGGCAACCAGGCCGGGTACAGTGAACGTGCCAGGCGGGCTGAATTGGAAAACATCGGCAGGGAACTCGGGTTGAAGAATATCGCGGTCACCTTTGTGCCCGCGTTAACGGATACGGAAAGCGACGTATCGCTTAATAAAATAAACCCTGCCGTAAAAAACACCTTTATCATTTACCGTAACCGCGCCATTGTAGCTAAATTTATTGAACTGGAACCTACCCCGGAAAACTTTAAACGAATAGCCGGCACCTTAGATAAAACCAAAGGCAATTACTTTGATTTAGCAGAACCCGCGCATGATTAACATTCAAAATGCATCTCCCGGGTACAAAAAAGCCGGGTGATAAACACCCGGCCCGGTCAACTTTTGCAATTCAACTAACCACTCATTGCTGCTTTGGAAAAACCGTTACCCTTAAAAGCGTGCTGCCATAAGGCACCAGCTCAATATCTTCTTTATCGCCCATGGTTTCCCTGTTAGCCGGGAATGGCGAGGTTTGATAGAGCGTCTTTTTTGTGGCAGTATCCACAAAGCTGTTCAGTTTCCAGTTTTTTAATTTTTGTGCCGGTACCTTTATCCTCACCGGGGCTTCGCCAGCTGCCCAGGGGTAGGTATAATTAGTGTTTTTTATCACCTGCACATCCTTGCTGCTGTTTACTGCCAGCGCGTAGTTCCAGGCATGTGCCGGGCTGTAGCCCAGGCCGGGGAAGTCTTTAGTAGCCTTCTTATAACCTGCACTCATAGTGTCCACTGTGGCAGCAATCGGGTAGCTGTAAACAATTGGCCCGCGCTCAACACCTACGCCGTTATTCGGCCATTTGGTTACCTTCACTTCCATCGGCAGGGACAGGGTTATTTTATCGCCGTTGGCAAATAACCTGTTTATCTCGAAAAACTGCCCCGGCGTAACAGTACCGGCAACTTTTTTACCATTAACCGATACCGCGGCGTTGGCACACCACGCAGGTATACGCAGCCTGAACGGGAACTTCACCGACTTTTTAGTTTGCACCTCAAATGCTATAGCTTCCTCAAAAGGATATTTAGTAGTTTCCACTATCTTAACCGGGACACCGGCTGCGCCAACATTGGCCTTTATCTCGCTGGCCCCGTATAGCGAAGCCGCTACGCCGCCGTTTTTAGTTTGCAGCCACATTTGCTGTATATAGTAAGGCATAAACCTGTTTACATTACCAGTGCAGCACTCGGTATCATGCCCCGGTAAAAAAGCCATACGCGCGTTCTGATAACCTAAATGGTTAGAGTCGAATGTGGCGATGAACTGGTTGGGTGCCGAAAAATATTGCTCCTGTTTAAAATCTTTTGTGATAGCGCCTATGCCGCCGTTAAACACCGCTTTCTCAATTTTATCAGCCCATGTGGCATCGCCGGTTACCTGCAGCATATAGCCGTAGGTATAGGGTATGGTGGCCAGGTTACAGGTTTCGTGGCCTGCCATTTCAGATATGCCGTTGAAATGCTCGTTAGAGCTGGGTATGCCCGATGCCAGCATATCATACTTTTCCATTTTGGCTATGCCGTTCAATGCTTCGTCCAAATATGCCTTTTTGCCGGTATAGCTGTATAGTATCGCCGGTATCTTTACCAGTTCGATATACACCACGCCATGATAATCAGGTACGCGGTCTGATGCGAATATAATGTCGCGGCCATCACGGTCGCGGTATTTATGGTCCGATTTAAAGGTGGTGTAAGCTATTTCGGCCTTCTGCAGCAGTTTGGCATCGCCGGTTATGCCATACAGCCAGCATATCTCTTCGGCATTGGCCAGGTCAAGCTCATCGGCAAAATCTTCGCCCTTGTAGGTGGCATAATGCTTTTTCATAGCCTCTATAATTTTCGGATTGCGGGTAACGGCATACTCCGTCATAAACGAGCGCAGGAAACCCGCATAAGGCCAGCGGTTCCAGCGGCCCTTAAGTCCCTGCGGACCAAGCCTGCCGTCGGGGTTCTTTTTGTTCAGCACAAAATCAACCTGTTTTTTGGCTTTGTTTATTAAAAAAGTGTCCTGCAATAAATAACCTGCCTTTATACAGCCGTCAATAAAATATCCCGACTGCTCATACGGCCACCAAAAACGGTCTTCCATCTTGTCGTTCACCACGCCTGTCCACATCACGGTGTTAAACGGGTAGCCCGCGTTTTCTATATGCCCGGTAAGGCCGCTTTTCTGGTACTGTAAAAAGGTACGCAGCCAGCCTTCGGGTGTAATTTTCACCGGACTAAACAAGCTATATTTACTGTAAGCAGGTTCGGCCGAAGCCTTAAATTTCTTTTGCTGGGCCAGGCTTAGTAAAGGCAAAAGCATACAGGCGATAATACCGGCGCTTAAATTCTTTCTCATATAATTATGCAGCTATTCAATGGTTAAAAACAGATTATAAATGTATAAATAAATTATAAAAAATTAAAGTTGATTTGTATTATTAGGATTAATAAAATTGTAAATAACTGATTTATAGAATAATAATATTAAATTTTAATTTTCATTACTAAGATTATTTTTACCTAACAGTACGTACTGGTTAACTAAAATGAGATCAATTTTTTCTATGGTTGATTTATATTGTTGATAAGTGGTTTATTATTCTCTTGAAAACGAATTATTAGCCTCTAAAGTATGAGTATTAAGCATTTACATGGCGTTCCCCTCCTTCGTCGGGGCCGGCTCCCGATAGCTATCGGGACGCTCATACTGCACAGTCCTTATTCACAGGCCGGTATCCGCTCCTATCCCTAACGCGGATGCGGGTAACCTTAATGACCGCTGCCGCGAGTTTAGCGCAGCGTAACTCGTGGCATACATTGGTTAAGTTTTTTAACTTAACCCCCGCTGCCGGAGTTTAGCATAGCGCATCTCATAAAAATGCCTAAATTTATTTAACTTGTAATGCTTAAATTATAGATATGCCAATCAATAAATTTATATTACTGACTTTAATTTCATGCCCTTTCTTGTCTTTAGGTCAGCCTAAACAAATAGACACTTTAATAAAATGTCAAAAAGATTGGAAATACCTTGAAATTAAAAAAGAAATGACCGGAACTATATTATTTTACGATCAACCAACATTCTTTTGTGGGCGCATTTCTACCGCATCTATCGCCATACTTAAAACAGAAACGGGTGACACGATCAGGATATTAACACTTTGTCATATCAGGTTAAGCAAAGCACCAAACGAATTTACGCCCGGGGATATAGTAACTGTAACCCCTACCGAAGCACCTTCATTCCAAGTTGACTTTGTTCCTTATGACCCCCAAGTTTGCATAATAAAAACTGCATATTTCGGGTCTATCCGCTTTTTGAAAGCGAATAACAATAAAAAAACAGAATAAGAACCCTGCTCATCGTGGTAGCAATAAACAAAAAAGGCCGCCCCGATAATCCAGGGCGGCCTTTTTAATATTAAAAGTAAAACGCTTACTTCGTCCAGCTCAATTCTATTTCTTCCAATGTTTTTTGCTTGGTTTCAGGAATCCTTATCTTGGTGAATATCCACAGCAATAACGCGTTGAACAGGAATATCAGGAAGGTATAACCACCGGCTTCTGCAGGTGTGCTACCCAAATTGCCTTCCTTAAGCATTATCGGGGTGAAAAAGGTGATCAGCAATACACCTATCCAAAGGATGGTAGTTGCAAACGACATGGCCACACCACGGGTTTTTGTCGGGAATATCTCCGAAATAATTACCCATGGGATCGGGCCTAACGATGCTGCGAAACAGGCTATGTAGACAAATATACAGCCTACCAGATACGCGCCGCCAATACCGTTCAGGAAACAATAAGCAGTACCTGCCAAACTCAGCATCATACCGGCAACGCCCCAAAGCAGCAGCGATTTACGGCCCGCTTTGTCAATAAGCAACAGCGCTAATATGGTAAAGATGATGTTGATAAAACCTATTATCGCGGTAATACCAAATGCGTTATCGGCACTGAAACCGGCATTGATAAATATGGTTGGCGCATAATAAATTATCGCGTTGATACCTGTTATCTGCGAGAACAAGGCCAGGAACGCGCCTACTATCATCGCTTTGCGTAAACCGGGTTTAAACAATTCGCCAATGGTACCTTCTTCGTGGTTCAATGTAGCTTTTATTTCAGCGGCAACAGCTTTCGCTTCTTCCTTGCCATTTAAACGTTCAAGAGTATCCATCGCTTCGGCGCTGCGGTTCTTTTTAATTAACCACCTCGGGCTTTCGGGAACAATAAACAGCAGTATCAGGAACAAAGCCGATGGCAATAAACCCGAACCGATCATATAACGCCAGCCGGTATCAACCTTCCATTCCTCGGTACCATAACCCCCAATTTTATAGTTAACAAAATTGATAATGAAAATACCTAACACGATGGCCAGCTGGTAAACGCTCACCAGTACACCGCGTATTTTTGCCGGCGCTACTTCTGATATATACAATGGCGACAACATTGACGCGGCGCCAATACCTACACCACCGA
>JBDSIC010000428.1:0-2898 GCA_039918195.1 Mucilaginibacter sp. | reverse complement strand
CGTCACGTTCGCTCAGCAAGTTATTGGTATCGTGCAGCCATTTACCATTTATAATAAACTTATACGCGTGAATACCGGGTTTCAGCCGTACATCAGCTATCCAGCCGCTGTCGGTTTTTGTCATCAGGCCTTTGGTGGTGGTCCAGCTGTTAAAATCGCCTGATAACTGCACCTTGCGTGCCTTTTGATTACCCGGTACAAAAAAACGGGTTACGCCCGATGGCAGCTCCAGCACGGTACGTTGAGAAAATTTGTTTAAGCCGTAAGGCACCGGGCTTGGGTAACCCGGGCGGCCTTCTGTTTTTATAATGTTTGTTGTGATAAGGTAGGGCTTTGAAGGCACCTTGTCTAAATTTACAGTTATAGGCTTATTAAACTGGAAAACATATTTTTGTTTTTCCTTTAACTTCCAGCCGGCATTGTATATTGGCGAGAAATCGCCTTTTAATACTTTATTGGTATTGTCGGAGGTTACACCGGCCCTTGTAAGCACATTAAACAAGTTTGGTTTTGACGAACGTAGGTCGATAAGCAGTACCAACTCGTCTTTTACAACGATTAGGTTACTTTGCTGAGCATACGAAACCAAGCCGCACGCAAGGAGCAGCAATATTATGCTAATATGCCTGGTCAGTTTCATATTTTGTAAGTATACATCTCAAATTCCTTTTTCACAAAATTGATCGTGAAAATTCCCCTCATAAAAAAATCATAGCCCAATATACCATCTACCGAATGCCCGTACGCCCGCCCTATATTATCAAGGTTGGTAAGCATAACCCGGTTCTTCATAAAAACGCGGTCGCCTATCAATAAGTTATCAAAGCGGGCATAAATAATTTGAAAGGATGGGTTGCTGCCTACGCCGGTCAATTTAGAAGTACTTAATATCTCCATATTCTGCACCAGCTTCTTCGACTTACGGAAATCCATTAAGTTGGTTTCGGCACCGGTATCAAAGGCAAACCACATTTCGTTTTTGGTGTTGACCATTCCTTTTAAAAATATTACATCATTCATCATTTTAAACGATGTTTTTAAGTAGGGATCGTGAAAAGCCTGTTCGGCTTCGGGTATCTCACCCTTTTCGTCCAGCTTATGTATGTATAGTACGTTCTGGAAAATATCAACCGTTATGGCGAACTTAGAGAACAGCCGTGTACCCAGCAGCCCGAATATTTTTATGTTACGCCCGTTCTCAATAGCCGACAAATCGGTAACATCGGCGCGTAAATGACGGTAGCTCAGATCGAGTATCGAAAAATTGTTTACTTCGGTTTTAAAGGTGTTTGCTACCTCGCCGTTAATACCGCCCGATTCATGGTCGGATATACGGGGCAGGTCCCTGAAATAAGTTGCGTTAAGCACCAAATGCGGTGCGCCGGTATCAAGCACAAAATTGCCTATCAGGCTGTCAATTTTCGCTTCGACGATGATGAGGTTGCCGGCCCTTTTTATGGGTATTACCAGTGTTTTAAAGTCGCCGTAAGTTTCAGGGTCGGGGTCAGGGTCATAGGCAAGCACATCAATATACGCACCACCTACCTTTATTTTATGCGGAGCGGCCTTTGCAGCGCCGCCAATAAACAGCAGTATTATAATAAGGTATGTATAGCTTTTGTGCATCCGTTAAGTTGAATACCAATAAGACGGTTTTGATTGTGTTAATGTTACACAATGTAGGTATTTAATTGATATGACTAAGGTAATTATATTTTACAAGGTCATCAGGAACGTTGATGGGTTTTGTGCAGCCTTCGGTTATTAAAATGATCCGGTCACTAACATCAAGCACATTGCGGTACTGGTGGTCGGTTACAATAATGCCTTTGGTTTTTGCACACCGCTTGATTATCTCCTTAAATTCATGTGCCTCTATAGGGGATATATGTGTAAACGGCTCGTCGAGCAATATAAAATCGGCACGGCTGTAAATGATCATCAGTATTTCCAACTGCCTTAACTGGCCACCGGATAGTTCGCCAATTGTTTTATTATGGCAGAGCTTGTACATGGGATGATCAGTAAACTCGTCCCAGTAAACCGGGTCAACCATAGGCCGGGCAAGCTTAGCTATCTTTATACCGGATGGAAGGTAATTGTGCTGCGGTAAATAAGCTATCCTGTTGTTATGATAACCTTTTCTAATATAACTGCCATCAATACTCACATGCCTGAAACTGCATAATAAGCTACCGAAGATTATTCGCAGTAATGATGATTTACCACAGCCATTACGACCCAGCAGGCCGACCACTTCGCCGATTTTACAGTCGAGGTAAATGTCCTGCAATATCTTGCGGTTGTCAAATTCAAGTTGTACGCTATCAACTCTTAATGTTTGCAATGGCATGGTTTATAAGCTGATTGGGATAAGCAATAAAAGGAATAGGATAAAATCAACAGTAAAAGTGTACGCGTACATTTGCCTTGCTCCATACCCTGCGTTGCGGTAATAAAAGTACACTTTAGGCGATAAGAAATGTTGGTAACCTATGCACACCAGGTAACCAAATAATTTAAGAGATACAGCTATGTCAATAAAGGTTATACCTGATTTTAATATTACAGATAAGGCGCAGCCTGTAAATATTAAATTGATGGTCAATAAAGGTTTGTAAAAAATAAATATAAGCGCTCGCAGTATTTTCATTTATAGATGCAGGCTGTTGTGATGTGAAAGGTGCATGGTGATTTAATGATAGACCATCAAAACGCTTTAATATATTGGAATATTGCATCATTGGCCAACAAGCATCACGCTTGATGTATTAAAAGTTGAGGTTAATGTTAAACTTTGCAAGTCTGGAGAGAGTCTTTTTTAATCGCAGTAGGATTTATAATTTGCATTTTCTCAATATTAAATCGTAATATTGCGATATAATTATGGGCGTTACC
>JBDSIC010000427.1:0-5635 GCA_039918195.1 Mucilaginibacter sp. | reverse complement strand
ATCATACACAAATGAAAAAAACGATCATCCTGTTGGCTGCTGTTTTAATACAAACAGCCGTTTACGCACAAACCTGGAGCCTTGACAAAGGTCACGCTAATTTAAAGTTTACCGTTACTCACCTGATGTTATCAGACGTTGACGGCAGGTTTAAAGATTTTGATGCTACCATCACCTCGGCAAAGCCTGATTTTACCGATGCCAAGTTTGACATGACCGCTAAAATAGCCTCGGTTGATACAGACAATGAAAGACGGGATGCCGACCTTACAAGCGATAAATATTTTGATGCGGCTAAATACCCTACTCTGAGCTTCACGTCGACAAGCATAACACCCGCGGGCACCAACAAGTTTAAGCTTGCGGGTAATTTAACCATACACGGTGTTACCAAAGCAGTAACGTTCGACTTGTTGTTCCGTGGCGCTAAAGTGCATCCGTTTACAAAAGCCGATGTAGCCGGTTTCCAGTTATCTGGCACCATTAGCCGTAAGGATTTCGGTGTTGGCAGCGCACCCGAAGCTATTGTAGGCGATGAAATAACCATTAAAGCTAACGGCGAATTTGCTAAAGCAAAATAAGTTCAACTATAAGATAAACAAGAACAGCCCCGGATTTCCGGGGCTGTTTCTGTTTAAGGGTATTAGAAAAATGCTAAATATCTGTTTTACCCGAATGCGGGTCGAGTATCTTGCTCAAATTGTAGCGCAGGTGTTCGCCTTCGTCGACGGCTTTCAGTAATCCCTTATCATATAAACCGGGTAGCACCTGCTCGGTATGTGTTTTAGCATCTTCTGCACTAATACCCGGGTCAAGTTCCTGTAGTTTGGCGGCCACTTCTTCTATGGTGCCATTGTTAAGGTCGGCCAGTGCAAATATTACCCTGTCCTGCCAGTTGGCTGTAACATCATATTCGTGCGGTACGTGCAGGGGTTTAAATTCTTCTTTAAAAGCTTCGTCGTCGGGATTCATAGCTGTCAATATTTACATCAATAACCATTAAGCGGAAGGTTTGTTGGGAGCAATATTATTTTGTGAGCGCTTCTATTTTTTCTAACAGTTCATTCATTTCAAAGGGCTTAGCTAAAAAATCATTTGCACCGGCGTTTATTGCCGAGTCTTTTACATCCTTGCTGGCTGATATCATGATCACCGGGATGTGTTTTTTATGCTCATCTTCCTTTAGTTTTCTGCAGATATCGCGGCCATCTTCGCCGCTCATCCAAATGTCGAGCAGCAGCAGGTCGGGCAGGTCTTTTTCTAAATTTAAAACGGTAGAGCCGGTAAGCGTTGATATGACGGCATAGCCCTCAAATTCGAGCAGCATTTCAACCGCGTCAACAATTCCGGGGTCATCATCTGCAATCATTATTTTCTTAGGTCGTGGTTCTGTCATAAGTGGCGGCTATGATTTTTTTTCGAAAAAAATGTTGGTTTTTTAACACCTGTTGCTGCAGATGCCAGGTTTTGAAAATTTTAGCATCGGCCTGTAAAAATGCTTCATTGTTTAAGCAGGTAAAATATCAACTTGGCAAAAAAGGTTTTAGATTTTTTAAAAAAGTAGTACTAAAAAATATGTTAAGTTAAAACGATAAAAAGTATACAATTAGGAAAAGTTGGTATATCATTATAGCAAGGAAAGCTTGTCTTAATGCCCGCATCACTTTATAGTTTACCGGCTTATTTGCCAATTTTCTTACTGCAACCTTAAAACAATTTGAATATCAAACACATTATATATTTTGAAAATTAAAAACCGCATCCATATATAGTATGCGGCGCGATATGAAAATTTTATCACCGTATGAGTAAAGATAAAAGCAAGAAAAAGGAAGAAGAAAAAATAACCTCGTTGCCAAAAACGCCTACAGGTATTTCAGGGCTTGACGAGATTACTGAAGGCGGGCTTCCAAAAGGCCGCCCTACCTTGATATGCGGCGATGCAGGCTGCGGCAAAACGCTGATGTCGATAGAGTTTATTGTGCGTGGGGCTACAGAGTTTAATGAGCCGGGCGTGTTTATGGCTTTTGAAGAAAAGGCTGATGAACTGGCAGTTAACGTGGCTTCATTAGGTTTCGACCTGCGCAAACTACAGGACGAGAAGAAAATAAAAATAGACCATGTACATATTGACCGCAGCGAAATTGAAGAAACCGGCGAGTATGACCTGGAAGGCCTGTTTGTTAGGCTTGGCTATGCCATTGACAGCATAGGTGCCAAACGCGTGGTGCTGGATACTATCGAGAACCTGTTTTCGGGTTTGGATAACCAGGCGGTATTAAGGGCCGAGGTGCGCCGGTTGTTTCATTTTTTGAAGGACAAAGGTGTTACCGCCATTATAACAGGCGAACGCGGCAGCGGTAAATTAACCCGGCAGGGGTTGGAGGAATATGTTTCTGATTGCGTGATATTGCTTGACCATCGCATCATCAACCAAATATCAACCCGCCGTTTGCGTATTGTAAAATACCGCGGTACGGTACACGGTACTAACGAATATCCGTTCCTTATCAACAACAAAGGTATATCAGTGCTTCCTATTACCGCGCTAAAATTAAACAGCGTGGCAGAAACCGGCCGGATATCATCAGGCATACCTGCTTTGGATAGTATGCTGGCCGGAACAGGTTTTTACAGGGGCAGCAGCATACTGGTATCAGGTACGGCTGGCACGGGCAAAACCAGTATAGCCGCATATTTTGCGACCGCTGCCTGCAAACGTAAAGAGAAGTGCCTGTACTTTGCCTTTGAAGAATCGCCGGCGCAGATATGCCGTAACATGCGGTCTATTGGAGGTGATATGCAGCAGTACATTGATGAGGGCAACCTGAGATTTCACGCATCAAGGCCCACAATATACGGGCTGGAAATGCACCTGGTGTTGATGCATGATATGATCCGCGAATTTAAACCGGATGTTGTAGTGCTTGACCCTATAACCAATCTCATCACCATAGGCTCTGTAAGTGAAGTAAAATCAATGCTGATAAGGCTGATAGATTTTTTGCAGGGCGAAAATATAACGGTAATGTTTACAGCGCTCAGCCTTAATACCATCGTTAACGAGCAAACTGACGAGGGCGTTTCATCGTTAGTGGATGCGTGGCTGCTGGTGAGGGATATTGAATTTAATGGCGAGCGCAACCGTGGCATGTACATCATGAAATCGCGCGGGATGAAACATTCTAACCAGGTGCGCGAGTTTGTGATAAGCGATAAAGGGATTGACCTGGTGGATGTTTACCTGGGCCCCGACGGCATACTTACCGGCTCGGCACGGGAAGCACAGCAAATTGAGGAAAGTACCGGCGTTGCCCTGCGCGACCATGCAGTTGGCCGTAAAGACCGCGAGATTTTGCGGAAACGGAATGTGCTTGAAGCTAAAATATCAAGCCTGCAATCAGAATTTGAATCGGCCGAGGAAGAGTTAAATAAAATATACCTGGAAGAAGAATTAAAAAAGCATGTTACTGCCAAAACCAGGGAAGAAATAACACACAGGCGCCGGGGGGGTAATGGCGAAGTATCCCCGGAGAAATAATAAGTTATGGAAACAGAACACAAAAAATGGGAATTAAAGTTATATGTGGCAGGCAAGACGGCTAAATCCGTTACGGCGTTAAGCAATCTTAAAAAATACTGTGAAGAACATTTAAAAGGACAGTATAAAATTGAAGTTATTGACCTGCTTGTTAACCCGCAGTTAGCCGAAGGCGACCAAATATTGGCTATCCCAACGCTGGTACGTAAAGTGCCCGAGCCCATACGCAAAATAATTGGCGACCTTTCAAATGAAGAAAAAGTGTTAGTGGGCTTAAATATTATCCCTGCTAATTAATAGCGGGTACATTTAAACGATAATAATGGAGCAAACAGCGAGATTTGACGAAGGGGATTTGACATTAGACAGTGTTTACAGGCTGCAGTTATTTATCGCCGGCGCTTCGCCAAATTCTACAAGGGCGGTAAGTAATATCAGGAAGATCTGCGAAACTTATTTAAAAGATAATTACGAACTGGAGATCATAGATATTCACCAACAGCCGATAGCGGCGCAGATTGCACAAGTTATAGCATTGCCTTTATTAATAAAAAGCTCACCCTCTCCGTCCCGGCGAATGATCGGAGATATGTCGGACTCTAAAAAAGTACTGGCCGGACTTGGTTATAGGGAAGAAGGAATATAATGGAAAACAACAAGTCGTACGAAGAGATATTAAGCGAGAACCGCGAATTGCGATACCAGCTGGAGGAAGCGAATGATACCATTAATGCTATCCGTACCGGCCAGGTCGACGCGCTTATTGTTCAGGACAGTGACGGCCACCAGCTGTACACCTTAAAGACAGCCGACCAGACTTACCGTGTTTTTATAGAGAAGATGAGCGAAGGCGCGGTTACCATCAACAAGGAAAAAACAATTCTTTACAGTAATTCGAGCTTTGCCAAACTGGTAAATATGCCGCTTGAAAAAGTAATAGGCTTGCCGTTTGATAGGTTTGTGGCCCCCGCTTCAAAAGCGACTTTTGATAAACTAATTGGCGCCAGTGGGACGCAGGATGGTAAAGAGGAGATAGCGATGGACGGCCCGATGACTAACAAAGATACCTGTTGCCTTATATCGTGTAACATGCTCGACCTGGATGAAGGTACCGCGTTAAGCCTTATTATTACAGATTTAACCCGGCAAAAGGCAACAGAAAGCCAGTTGCAAATAAAAAATGAGCAGTTGGCTGATGCGCGTAATACCACCGAGAAACTAAACGATGAACTGGAGGCAACCGTTGTTGAACGTACTAAGGAATTAACCGTTAGCCGCGAACACTTCAAATTGCTCGCTGATAATATTCCGCAAATGACATGGGCAAATTTGCCAACAGGCGAAGTGAATTTTTATAATCAGCGATGGTATACTTATACCGGACTAAGTTATGATGAAACTAAAGAATGGGGCTGGGAGGCGGTAGTTCATCCCGATGACCTGGGTAATACCCTGGACCGGTATATGGCTTCGTTAAAAACAGGAAATATATTTGAGGTAGAAAACAGGTATAAAAGGGCCGATGGCGTATATCGCTGGCATTTGAACAGGGCTGTACCACTGCGCGATGAAAATGGCGAAATTATATTTTGGGTGGGTACCGCTACAGATATTGAGGACCAAAAACGCGAAATGGATAAAAAGGACGAGTTTATTGGTATTGCCAGCCACGAGCTGAAAACGCCTTTAACCAGCTTGAAAGGGTATTTGCAGCTGATCTCCTCGTACAAAAAAGAAGAAGTGCCGCCTATGGTTAAGCAATATATTGATAAGGCCAATATATCTATCAATAAGCTTCAAACACTTGTTAACGACTTACTGGACGTAAGTAAGATACAGGCGGGACGGCTTGAGTACGGACTTGAACCTACCGATGTGGCAAAACTGGTATCAGCGTGTATCGAGAACGGGCAGCACATTTATCCCGAGTACATATTTCAAAACAATGCCGATAAGCCATTCCATATTAATGCCAATGCCGAGCGTTTGGAGCAGGTGATCATGAACCTGATCAACAACGCGGTAAAATACTCGCGTGATGACAACAATATCATTATATCAACAGAACAAATTGACAATAAGGTACGCATAGCC